>JAPPGM010000146.1 GCA_028874995.1 Gemmatimonadota bacterium
AGGCCCACCGCCCCCCCCCCCCGGGGGGGTGCGGGGGGGGGGGGGGGGTTACCCCCCCCCCGGGGGGGGTTGTGGGGGGCTGGGGGGGGGGCCCCCGGGGGGGGCCCCCCCCCGCGCCCCCCACGCTGCCCACCCCCTCGAAGGCGCCACCCCCCCCGAATCCCCCGAACCCCCCGCCCCCGCCCGCCTGGCGCACGAAGGTCAGCGAGGCCTCCATCTCGGTGTTTTCGGGGAAGTTCATCGTCATCGGCATGTACACCGCGCTGCGGCTCGCATCCAGCCGGTAGGTCCCGGGACGCATCCGCCCTCCAAGCCCCGCGATGTCCTGCATGAGGAACGGCGTGAAGTCCACCAGCACCCGGTCCCCGGTCGCGGCCGCAGCGGTAAAGCCCCACAGCGTCGAAGGCGCGAAGGCGTCCTCCACCGCCTTGCGCTCGGCGGGGTTGTCGCTGGACGCGCGGAAGCGGTAGTTCGGCTGGATCATCAGCACCTTCGGCCCCACCCGGTGGAACCGCACCACGCGCGACCCGGACTGCTGCCCCCGGTCGATGCCGATGTCGTTGGAGCCCAGCCCCGCTCCGATCCCCGCGGCGTGAAGGATGTCGGTGTCCCAGAGGCCGATCTCGAGCCAAATCCTTCCGGCCGATTCCTCCCAGTAGATGGGGAAGAACCCGTCCATGGGGTCCATGGCCGCTGTCTTCTCCTCGATCGTGGGGGGAGCGCTCGTGTCCTGCGGGCGCTGTCCGTGCGCCGCGCCGGTTGACAGGGCCAACGCGAGCGCGCCAGCCACGACGTGGACCGGGTGGCGAATCCTCGAGCGGTTCATGCTGTTCCTCCTGGTTTGACTGCTGTGGGTGAAGCGGGGTGGAAGCGCGGCAGCAGGGCCCGCACGGCGTCGGCCACGCGTTCCATCTCCTCGATTGTGTTGTAGAGGTGCGGGGACACGCGAATCCGTCCCCGCCGCAGCGATACGACCACGCCCGCCGCGGCCAGACCGTCTTCGAGCAGCTCCCCGGGGACGTCCGGGTGCCGGAAGGTCACCATGTGGCGACGTTCCTCCGGTGCGGGGGCCAACTCGCACCCCAGGCGCTCGAGCCGCCCGGCCAGGTCCGTCACCAGACCGCAAACATGGGCGGCGATCCTCTGCACGCCGGCCTCCTGCAGCAGCTCCAGCGCCGCCGAGAAGCCCGCGATGAGCGGGTACGCCAGGCTGCCCTCCTCGAAGCGCCCGGCGTCGGGGAGCAGTTCGTAGTGGACGCGGTCGAAGTTGAAGTTGTCGGTCGTGCTCCGCCAGCCGATCAGCGCCGGGTGAATGTTCCCCACCACCGACCGGTCCACGAAGACGGCCCCGATCCCCATCATGCCGAGCATCCACTTGTGACTGTCGGCCGAGAGGAAGTGGATCCCCGCCACCTTCACGTCCAGCGGCAGCGCCCCCACCGTCTGGATGCCGTCGACGCAGAGCAGCACGCCCCGTTCGCGGCAGAGGCGCCCGAGTCCCTCCAGATCGGTGACCGCACCCGTCGCGTACTGCGCCGAGCTGACCGCCAGCACGCGCGTTCCGGGCCGCATCGCCCGCGCGGCGGCCTCCACGGTGACGGTCCCGGCCTCGTCCACCGGGATCACGTCCAGCGCCGCCACCCCCCGCTCCTCCAGGTCCATCCACGGATACACGTTGGAGGGGTATTCGACGGCCGCCGCCGCGGCCACGCGGTCGCCCGGGCGCCAGTCCAGCCCCGCGGCCAGCAGCGACAGCCCGTGCGAGGTGTTGCGCACGAAGGCGACCTCGCCGGGAGCGCACCCGATCAGGCGTGCGAAGCGCTCGCGGCACCCGGTGGCCAGCGACTCCCAGTCGTCGAAGCTGGGCCGACCCACTCGGGCCGTGGAATCCATGAAGGCGTGGACGGCGTCGACGACCCGCGTCGAGGTGGGCGACACGCCCGCGTGGTTGAGGAAGATGTGGGCGCGCGAGACGGGGAACTCTTCTCGGAAGCGGCGGAGGGGATTCATGGTGGGCCGGGGGTTGATGGGTGCGGGCCGGGAGGGACCGGCGGGGGCGCGGAGGCGGTCGTATGCGCGGGCGGGCCGTCCTTCTCGATACCGAAGGGCGTCCGGGTGATTCGCTCCGACCGCGTTCGCCGCCGGATCTCCAGGTTGTTGCGTGCGTCTTCGCCGTCGGCGTAACCACGGGCGTGGTCCAGGTGCGCGCACAGCGCGCGGTAACGAACGCCCAGCCCGCTCACGCCCGCGTTCTCCAGACGGCGGCCGAGTTCGCGGTCCTGTCCGCCGTAGCCCATGCGTTCGTCGAAACCGTTCGCGGCGATCAGATCGTGCCGCCACCCCGAGGCATTCCCCCCGTTCCACGTGGGCCGGGTCGTGGTCAACCGGTCCGCGGCAGCCGCGGCGAACGCGGGCACGAACAGCTTGGTCCAGCCCCGCGCACCGCCCCCGCCCCGCGCACGGAGCCACGGCGCGGAGAAGACCCGTCCCCCCACCACATCGGCACGCGTGATGGCTCGGCTCACCCCCATCGGCAGTCGCACGCATCCGCCGGACAGGAAGCGCCCCTGCGCGGAAAGCCCGGCGTGCACGGCCAGAAAATCGGCCCTGGGGATCAGGTCCCCATCGGTGAAGACCAGATACCGCGACCGCGCCTCCACGATCGCCTTGTTGAGGATCCGCGATTTGCGAAAACCCTCGTCCCTCTGCCAGACGTGACGAATCCGGATCCCCTCCCGAGAATACCGGGCAATCACCCGAGCCGTCTCGCCTGTCGACCCGTCGTCGGCGACCAGGAGCTCGAAGTCCCGGTGTGTTTGCGCCAGGTATCCCCACAGCACCTTCTCGAGCCATTCGGGCGACTGGTAGGTGGAAACGATGACGGAGAGCCGCACGTCAGCCGGGTCCGTTCCCACGCCCGCGCACGACCTCGCGGTAGACGTCGAGGTTCCCCGTCACCATGGCCCCCACGGAGAAGAGGGACTCGACCCGGGCCCGGGCCCGCTCGCCCATGGCCCGCGCGGCCGCCCGGTCCTCCACGATGCCCGCGATGGCCGTCGCGAGCGCCCCGGCGTCGCCCGGCGGACAGAGCACCCCTGTCCTGCCGTCCTCGATGACCTCCGGAACCCCGCCCGCCCGCGCCCCGACCACCGGTACTCCCGCGGCGCCCGCCTGCAGCGCCGCGACACCCAGACCCTCGAGCAGCGCCGGGAGCACGCAGAAGTCGAAGCTCCCCAGCCATCGGTGCAGGTCGCCGCGGAAGCCGGCGAAGCGGACCTGGTCCTCCACGCCCGCGACCTCGGCCAGCGCGGCGACGTTCCGCTGGAGCGGCCCCCCGCCGAAGAGCACGACACGCGGCGTCAGACCCCGGCGCTTCAGGATTGCCAACGCGTCGATGAGCACCCAGTGCCCCTTCCGGGACAGAAACTGCGCGACCATCGCGCCCGCGGGCGCACCCGGTTCGAGTTCGAACTCCCGGTCGCGCTCGGTGGTGTCGCACGGGTCCTGCCAGTCGGACGCGTCGACCGCGTCGTGCACCAGCGTGATCTTCTCGCGGGGGACGCCCTGCTCGACCAGCACGTCGCGCACGGCCCCCGAGATCGCCACCACGCGGCGGAAGACGCCGTATTTGACTCCCACGATCCAGGCCACGTCCGGGTTGGCCACCCGCCGTGTCAGGATCACCGGCGCCCGGGCCATGGTGGCCGCCATCGCACCCAGCCTGTCCGCGCCCTGCCCCCGGTGGAGGTGGACGAGCTCGACATCGGGCCGGCTGAAGCGCCACGCCAGCCGCGCCAGCGACAACATGTCGGCCTCTCCCCGGTACGGAAACTCCTCCACCCGCAACCACCGCCTGCGCGCGGCCGCCGCCACCTCCGACCCCTTCGGCACCATGACCACGGAGTGCACGCCCCGCTCCTGGAGTCCCTGGACGAGGTACAGCACCTGGAGCGCGCCGCCGTAGAGATCCCGGCCCGTCTCGAGGTGGATGACGCTCACGCGATCGCCGTCCGCACGGCCGCCAGCACCTTGTCCACCGAGATGTCCCTCATGCAGTCGATCCGCCCGTCGCAGGTCAGCTTGCCCCAGCAGGGGGAGCAGTCACGTCCCGAGTGCAGAATGCGCGCGTCCGGGGTCGGCGGGTCCAGATAAGGGGCGTTGGAGCCGAAGATCAGCACCGTCGGACGGCCGTACGCGTGCGCCATGTGACTGAGTCCCGTGTCCACGCCGACGAGCACGCTGCACCGCGAGACCACCGCGGACGCCTCGCCCAGCGTGGTCCTCCCCACCAGGTCCACCAGCGGCGCGCCCTCCACCGGACCGTTCGCGCCCCCCTCCATGATCCGGTCGGCGGCAGCCCGGTCCGCAGGACCCCCCAACAGCACCACCCCCAGCCCGGCGCGCTCCCGGATCCGCCGGATCAGCGCCGACCAGCGGTCCTCGAGCCAGTGCTTGTAGAAGCGGGTCGTGAAGGGAACCGCCGCCACGAACCCGCCAACCAACCCTTCCTCCCTGACGATCCGGTCGACCGCGGCCAGCTCGTCCGGGCCGCGCGGGATCTCCATGCGGAACAAACTCGCATCCAGCCCCAGCGCCTCGGCGAAGACGGCGTCCGCCGACGCGATCCGGCGCGTGAAGAACTCGCGCTTCACGACCTTCGTCATGAGCAGCTGCGACCCCTCCCTCGACCCCAGCCCGATCCGGACCGGCGCCCCCGAAATGAAGGCCAGCGCCCCGCTGCGCAGCAGACCCTGCGCGTCGATGGCCACGTCGAAACGCCGGTCGCGCAGCCCGGTGAAGAAGTCCATGGCGACCCCCAGAAACTCTCCCCAGCGGCCGGTCCGCAACATCCTTTTCCACCCCGCCCGCTCCCAGACGATCACCTCGTCGAGGTGTGGATTGTGGCGGATCACGTCGGCGGTGCGTTCCTCGACGGCCCACGCGATGTGGGCGGCCGGATGGCGGCGCCTCAGTGCCCCCGCCAACGGGGACGAGAGAGCGACATCGCCCCTCGCCGAGAGGCGCACGACGAGGATCCTGCGGACATCGGGAGGAATCGTGCACATGACTTGAAGGTTATGATTGCCTGTCGGCCTGACAACTCCCGTTTCACCCCTGCCACGTACCTCTCCATGACCGGACCCCTGCGCGACTTCGTCCTCGCCCTGGGACTCGTCGCATACGCCGTCGGGAAGCGTCTGCGGACGGGGAGATGGAACACGGGCGCGAGGGCCCGCACCGGGCGCGTGGGCGGGGTGGAGCGGCGGGCGGCGGGACCGAGAATCCTCGTCCACGGCGTCAGCGTCGGGGAGACCCACGCGCTCGAGCCCTTCGTCGACGCCCTGGCGGCCTCCCCGCTCGCGCCCGACGTGGTTGTGAGCGCGAGCACGGCGACGGGGTTCGAACGGGCTCGGCGCATCCACGCGGGGCGGCGCGTGGTCGTGCGCTTTCCGCTCGATTTCACCTGGATGGTGAGCCGGTTTCTGGACGAAATCCGTCCGGAGCTCGTGGTGCTTGGGGAGCTGGAGCTGTGGCCGTCCTTCCTGTCGGCGTGCGGGCGGCGAGGGATTCCGGTGTGCGTGGTGAACGGGCGGCTGTCGGAGCGCAGCTACCGGGGGTATCGGCGGTGGAGACCGTTGTCACGGCGGATGTTTCGGGGCCTGGCCCGGGTGAGTGCGCAGACGGCGGTCTACCGGGACCGGTTCGTGGCGTTGGGCGTGCCGGCGGACCGGGTGGTGGTGGGTGGGAGTCTGAAGTGGGATGCGGCGCTCAAGGTGCCGGACCCGCGCGAGGCGGAGGAGCTGGCCGCCGCGTTGGGGATCGATCGTGACAGGCCGCTGATCGTGGCCGGGTCGACGGGGCCGGGGGAGGAGGAGGTGCTGCTGCGCGGGCTGCCCGGAGGGTGTCAGTTACTGCTGGCGCCGAGGAGGCCGGAGCGGTGGGATGAGGTGGCGCGGCTGGTGCCGGGGATGCGGCGGCGGAGTGGGGACGGGGGGATGGGTTATGGGGATGGTGGGATGAAAGAGTATGGTCAGGGCATGACGGAGTATGATGAGAGTATGCTAGAGGGTGGGCAGGGTATACGAAAGGGTGGGCATGATACGAGACGCATTTTCCTCCTCGACACGATCGGAGAGCTTCCCGCGGCCTACCTGCTCGCCGACGCGGTGTTCGTGGGACGGAGCCTGGTTCCGATGGGCGGGTCCAACCCGCTGGAACCGGTCGCGCTGGGCAAGCCGGCCGTGATCGGGCCGCACCACGAGAACTTCGCGGGGGTGGTGGCCGAACTGGTGGACACGGGGGGACTGGTGATCAGCGAGGACCCGATGGCCGTGATCGCGGGGTGGCTGGAAGACCCGGGCGCGGCGCTGGCGGTGGTGGCGGGGGGGAGGCGGGCGCTGGATCGGAATCGTGGCAGCGCGGGGAGGGCGGTGGGGGGGGTGGTGGGGTTGCTGTGACCGCGGCTGGTGACATCTCCGCTTCGCAGTCTCGCCTCGGAGCTTCGCGCGGACACGGTCTCGGCGAAGGCCGTGCCGGCGCGTCGGCTGGGTGATCCCGCCGCGGCGCAATCCCGACTTCGCGGCGGGGATGGAGCGGGTGCTCGACTGACAGGACGCTGGGAAGGGAACGGTGTCAATCGAGCCGGGGCGTCCCAATCGAGCATGCGGCTGTCCCTTGATTTGCCGCGGCGGCGGGCGGGCGGTTTGACCGGGGGTCCGGGCCTCCCCGGCATCGCGGTTCCCCAACCGCCTGTTGCCGGAGCCACGGACACCTTCCGACGGGACGATCACCGGTTCGCGGCCCCATCCGAGCATGAGCGTCCCAAATCGTCTGCTCACAGGCCGATTCCACCATGGACGGTTTTGGATCCGCGCTCTCGCGGCGCCGAGGACCGCTTCCACAATGACCCCCAAGGGCCAATGCAAGGCCCAGGAGCGCGTCCGTCGGCCTCGTGACCCGTTTGCGCTGCCTCCACCCCCGGTTTTCGCCTCCTGAGCCGTCCCACGAGGCCGAAATCGTCTCGCATATATTGTAGCAGGCGGGACCTCGCGCCCCCCGAAAAACCCTTTGTCACACTTGCATTTCAGGAGACTTCACCATGTCCGACGACCTCTTCGAACTCGGCGAACGGATCGCCGAACTCGCCGCCGGCATCAACATCGCCACCTATGAAATGCTCACCCTCGTCGCCGACTTCGAACGGCGCGAAGGCTGGGCCGACAACTTCGCCTCCTGCGCCGAATGGCTCGCCTGGCGCACCGGGCGGACGCTGGCCGCCGCGCGGGAGAACGTGCGGGTCGCTCATGCGCTCGAGGAACTCCCCCTGACGGCGAGCGCCATGAAGGGCGGCCAGCTCTCCTACACCAAGGTCCGCACCATGACCCGGGTCGCCACGCCCGAGACCGAGGCCACGCTGCTCGAGTACG
>JAPPGM010000010.1:0-5253 GCA_028874995.1 Gemmatimonadota bacterium
GCGCGACATGTACTCCTGCCCGGTCTCGAAGTGGTTCACGACGGTGAACATGCCGGAGCCCTCGGGATCGCGCGACCGGTTGAGCCACCGCGCGTAGCGGGACAGGCCCTCGTAGCAGCGGGCAAGCGTGGCGGGGTCGGGGTGCATGGCGTGCACGGCCAGCAGCGCGTCGCCCCAGTTGGCATGATAGAAGTCGGTGCGCTCGAGGTGGTTGGGGTAGAGACGGCCGTGCAGGGAGCCGTCATCCTTCTGGTTGTCGAGGAAGTTGAGGAGGGATCCCCACGCTTCGCGCCCGCCCGCGCGCCACCGCATCTCCATCATGTGGCACTGGGCGCTGTAGGTGATCGGGACGTGGAAGTACTCGGGACCTTCGGCGATGCAGGTGCGGCGGATGTTGCCCCAATCACCCTCGATGCGGTTCAGCCCGAGGCCGTGGATGCGATGGTCGAAGTAGCGGTCGAGGTGGGGGTCGCCGCAGGAGAAGGCGGGGAAGGAGGCGAAGAAGGCGGGCCAGGTGGTTCGCGCGGCACGACCGGCCCTTTGGGGCCAGACGGGCCTGGACAGGCGCGGACGGACGCTCATTCGGAGGGCGATTGGCCCGTCGAGGGCGGAGGGCACCGGAAACGCGGCAGCGATCCAGATCCAGCCGATGTCGTCGGCCGGGAATGGGACGGCAATGCCGTCTTCGGCAGCCGGACCTGGGGTGTCGCCGCCGGTTCGCGGACCCGGGAGATTGTCGATTCCCCCTTCTGCGAGCGGGGACAGGGCCCAGTCGGGGAACGCTCCGCCCTCGGACCGGAGGACGCGCCTCCAGACTGGGGGGCGAAGCCCGTGGATCTCCATTTCCACCGCCAGGTCCCGATCCGCCCGGTCGGTCGCTCGTCGCACCCACTCCACGCCGCCACCGGAGGGACGCACGTCCGCTACCGCGCCCGCGGGCTGGGCCGTGAAGGCGACCAGGAACCGGGCGGCCGCCTCGGATGGTAGAGTCCACGCCGATTCGAGGACCCCGCGGGAGAGGACGCGCCTTCGTTCCATCGCCCGGGCACCGCCCGGGGTACGCCAGGGGATGGTCAGCGTGCCGGGCCGCCATTGGGTGCGAATTCGCGGTGCCGAGGGAGATGATGAACCTCTGGACAGGTCGGCTTCGAGCTGGATCTCGGCCCCCTCGACGTCCAGCAACGCCACCGAGAAGCATGGACCCACCTCGTAGTTCAGAAGGTGGACGGAGTCCCAGAAACCCGGCCGGTGCAGGCAGCGGGGAGACGGCGGTGCCCAGACGACGCCGTCCAGTCCACCGAGATACCACTTGTCCGGGCGGGCCAGAGCCTCGACACGACTCCTGGGAGGCGGTTGCCCCGGCCCGGTCGGCTTGCGCGGCACAGCCCTTGCCCCGCGCTCAGACCCCGGGTCCCGGCCTCTGCGGCGCAATTTCAGCGCGGCGGACCGGCAACTTCCGGGGGTTGGAGCGCGGCCGTCATTGCCAGGCTTCGCGATCCGGGATGCCGCGGCTGAACCACACGCTGAGCCCCGGTCCGGTTGACAGCAGGGCCGCTGCGTCGGCGCGGGTCCGCGCGGCCAGGGGGAGATCGCGCAGAATGCCCCGGATCTGCCCGGTGCGCCGGTTGCGCAGAATGGCCATGGGCCGCGCGGTGTCCTCGTCCAGGGTGATCGTTCCCTCCGGACCGGAAAGGGTGATGCTCGCCAGCGTGCCCTCCCAGCGGCTTTCCGCCGGCAATACGAAGGCGAAGCCCGACGCGCCCTCTCCGTCCGCTACCACGGGCATGTCGAAACTCAGCGAGAAGAGTTCGGTCCCCGCCCCGTCCCTTCCCTCGATCCGATACCCGCTACCCCGCCGCGGCAGCGCCGGCGGAGCGTCCAGGACGAACGCGGGTTCGAGGAACAGCGTACCGTCCACGCCGATGCCCCCCCACAAGAGGAGCCCCTTCGTGCGCGCGTGCGGCGTCTGCGTGTCGGTGTCGCCCTGGTTCACGCGGAAGCGCATTGCGTTGGTGAAGTGAAAGTCGCTGATCCATCTCGGGTTGCAGTAGCCCATCAGGTCCCGCGCCCCGGGATCCACCAGTTTGCCTCCGTCCCGGAAGTCCCACCCCCAGGCTCCGATTCTTCCCGTATCGTAGGGATAGGACGGGTCACCGTCCGTATAACAGGGTGCATGGTGGAGGCTCAGGTTGTGGCCGAACTCGTGCGCGATGGCCGACACATCGGGTATCGCGAAGATCGACTTGCCCGGTGTGTACCCCACGCCCGCGATTCCGCCCGCGGTGTTCGTCATGGTTCCCATGTAGTGGCCCTCACCCCCTTCTGCGGTGCGTATGGCCCTTGTTTCGCGGAGTAGTGCGACCGGGTGATTGCTCGATGTCAGCACGGGTTCGTGCGCCGTCACGCCCACATCGGCGACCGGGAGCAGCGTATGTGTTTCGCGGAGCAGCTCATGGCCGTCGGGGTCCTCGGCCATGTCTTCGGCAATGTCGATGATGGAGCTGTCCGGGTCCGAAGCCCAGAGGAACGGGATCACGGTGATATCGAACGGCGACACCGGGTAGACCTCCACCTCCAGGCGTCCCGCTTCCGGGATGCGCCGGGGGACACCGAGACCGGCGTCGACCGGATCGACTTCAATCACCATCTGGAGTCCCGGTCGAACCACGGCCGCCGCGATTTCGGCATTCAGCGACTTCGACAGATCACCTTCCCGCACCTCGGTGGGGATTGGCCCGGGCTTGCCGGCAATATACTGCGAATGAATCTCATTGTCATCGACGAAGAACCGGGCCCGTGCACCGGGGATGTCGGCCGTATTGGTCCCGGTCGCGGTCAGGAACACCCGAAGTAGCGCGCGTTCCCCGGCAACCAGCGGGACGGGAAACCCCCTCGACTGCACAGCCTGAACCAGATAGATGTCCGGCGTACTATCGCACGGGCGGATTCTCCGCTTGTAGACCTGCTTCAACCACTCCAGGAATCCCGGATCCGAGGGCGCGCACAGCGCTGTGCCATCGGTCATCAGCGTGTTGAGCCTGGGGAGTTCGGTCAGTTCGGAGGGAAGTGTGCCCGCCATGTCCCGGTTGTTTGCGACCTTGAGGACCTCGAGCCGCGACATTCGCTTGAGCTCCGGCGGAATCGGACCGCTCAGGTCGTTGTTCTCCAACTGCAGGGACTTGAGTCTGCCGAGGTTGCCGAATTCGGTCGGAAGCTCACCCGTCAGCTTGTTTCCGTGGAGTGCCAGGTCCACGAGGTTTCCCAGCTTGCCGAACTCCCGCGGAAGCTCCCCGGTGAGCTCGTTGTCGGGGAGCAGCATGTGCTCCAGCTTGGACAGGTTGCCCAGTTCGGGCGGAATCTCACCCGTCAACCGGTTTTCGTAGCCGTGTATGGATATTCTCCTGAGGCTGCCGAGGTTGCCGAACTCGGGCGGAATCGGGCCGCTCAGCCTGTTGAACCTGAGTTCGAGCCGCTCGAGCTTGGCGAGGTTTCCAAGCGTGGGGGGAAGCCGCCCGGTGATTTCGTTCAATTCGAGTCGCAGGTCCACAAGGTTGGTGAGGTTGCCAAGCTCCGCCGGGAGCGGGCCCGTAATCCGGTTCCAGTAGAGCCATAAGGACTCGAGGTTGCCGAGCTTGCCGATCTCGGGCGGAAGCGGGCCGGAGAAATCGTTGAAGGGCGCCCAGATTTCCCGGAGTGCTGAAAGGTTCCCGATTTCCGGGGGGATTGGGCCGGTCAGGTCGTTGGAGTGGAGCCTCAGTTGAACGAGGTTGGTGAGATTACCGATTTCTGGCGGAATCGATCCCGTCAGGTTGTTTCTCCCGAGCCGCAGGGCGGTCACCTGTTCCCGCGACGCGACGACTCCATACCATTCGTCAAGGGGTCTGTCCGTCATCCAATTGGTGTTGGTGGTCCAGCTGTTCCCGTTTGTCGCCTCGTACAGCGCCTCGAGGATATCCCGGTCCCCGCTTCCGACGGTCACCTCGAAACCTTGGGATGTGAAGAGGCCGCCCGGGTCGGTGGCGGTCACGGTGGCGGTGGCCGAGCCCTGGCTCACCGCCGATACGGTGACCGTGCTGCCCGACACCGACAGACTCACCACGGCGGAGTCCGACGGCACGGCCGCATAGGCCAGGATGTCGCCGTCCGGATCATCGAAGTAGGCCGCCATGTCCAGTTGCACGGACCCGCGCCGGCCCAACTGCTGGGCGGGAATGGAATCCAGGATTTCGGGAGCACGGTTCGGGACGGTCACTTCGAAACTCTGGGAGATGGAGAGGTCGCCCGGGTCGGTGGCGGTCACGGTGGCCGTGGCCGAGCCCTGGCTCATCGCCGACACCGTGACCGTGCTGCCCGACACCGACAGGCTCACCACGGCGGAGTCCGAGGACACGGCCGCATAGACCAGGCTGTCGCCGTCCGGATCGTCGAAGTAGGCGGCCATGTCCAAACGCATGAACTCGCCCCGGCCCAACCACAGGCCGGGAACGGAGTTCAGAATCTCAGGAGCACGGTTCAGGACGGTCACCCGGAAACTCTGGGAGGTGGAGAGCCCGCCCGGGTCGGTGGCGGTCACGGTGGCGGTGGCCGAGCCGCGGCTCTTCGCCGACACCGTGACCGTGCTGCCCGAGACCGACAGGCTCACTACGGCGGAGTCCGCGGACACGGCCACATAGGCCAGGCTGTCGCCGTCCGGATCATTGAAATACGCGGCCATGTCCAGCTGCACGGACTCGCGCCGGTCCAACTGCTGGGCGGGAATGGAATCCAGGACTTCGGGAGCACGGTTCGGGACTGTCACCTCGAAACTTTGGGATGCGGAGAGCCCGCCCGGGTCGGTGGCGGTCACGGTGGCGGTGGCCGAGCCCTGGCTCACCGCCGCCACCGTGACCGTGCTGCCCGACACCGACAGGCTCACGATGTCGCGATTCGAGGATGTAGCCGAGAAGGCCAGGCTGTCGCCGTCCGGATCATCGAAGTACGGCGCCATGTCCAGCTGCACTGAGTCGCGCCGGTCCAACTGCTGGGCGGGAATGGAATCCAGGACTTCGGGAGCGCGGTTCGGGACGGTCACCTCGAAACTCTGGGAGGTGGAGAGGCCGCCCGGATCCGTGGCGGTCACGGTGGCCGTGGCCGAACCCTGGCTCACCGCCGACACCGTGACCGTGCTGCCCGACACCGACAGGCTCACGACGTCGCGGTTCGAGGATGTAGCCGAGAAGGCCAGGCTGTCGCCGTCCGGATCATCGAAGTACG
>JAPPGM010000010.1:5353-7257 GCA_028874995.1 Gemmatimonadota bacterium
GGCTCACGACGTCGCGGTTCGAGGATGTAGCCGAGAAGGCCAGGCTGTCGCCGTCGGGATCAGTGAAATTCGCCACCATGTCCAGCTGCACGGACTCGTGCCGACTCAACTGCTGGGCGGGAATGGAATCGAGGACTTCGGGAGCACGGTTCGGGACGGTCACCTCGAAACTCTGGGAGATGGAGAGGCCGCCCGCGTCGGTGGCGGTCACGGTAGCCGTGGCCAAGCCCTGGCTCACCGCCGACACCGTGACCACGCTGCCCGACACCGACAAGCTCACGACGTCGCGGTTCGAGGATGTAGCCGTGTAGGCCAGGCTGTCGCCGTCCGGATCAGTGAAATACGCCACCATGTCCAGCTGCACGGACTCGTGCCGGCTCAACTGCCGGGCGGGAATTGATTTCAGGACTTCGGGAGCCCGGTTCGGGACGGTCACCTCGAAACTCTGGGAGATGGAGAGGCCGCCCGGGTCGGTGGCGGTCACGGTGGCGGTGGCCGAGCCCTGGCTCACCGCCGACACCGTGACCGTGCTGCCCGACACCGACAGGCTCACCACGTCTCGGTTCGAGGATGTAGCCGTGTAGGCCAGGCTGTCGCCATCCGGATCGGTGAAGTAGTTGGACAGATCCAACTGAAGCGAGTCCCCGTTCGGGACGGTCGCGGGCGGAATCTGAGCGGTTGTTGCCGGTGGCCGATTGGCTTGAACAATCGGGTCGCCGCCGCAGGCTGCGGTCGCCACAACGAACATTGCGAGGCAGCGCGTGGCAAAACGGGGTGAACAGCGGGTCCAACACGTCATCTTCATTCCCTCTCTCCCAGGTGGGACTGCGCAAATCCTGTCCGGATGCGTCCAGCTCCCGAATGGATCGATGATCCCTGTCAGCCGCGGCCTTGTCAAACGGCGATTCCCCCGAGGAGCCCGGCGGTCGTCGGCTTTGACGTCTTCGACAGCGGAGGGCCGCCACCCTGGGCAGTTGGAGGTGCCCGAGGGCTTCGAGTACCGAAACTGCGCCGAGAGCGCACTTTCGCGAGTTCATGGGGCAGGATGCATCGCCGCTCCATATGCCGCGCGGATCCAGTGCACCCCCTACATTACCCACATGCCCACCACCGCGACCGCACCCCGCACCGAGACCATCCGGGGCCTCCCCCGCCCCCTCGCCCGCGCCCTCGAGGTGTACGCCGGCCGTCTCGACGTCGACGCGATCCGGTCCGCCTACGAACTCGCGGCCGAGGCGCACTCCGAACAGCGCCGCGCCTCCGGCGAGCCCTACATCAACCACGCCGTCGAGGTGGCGACGATCGTCGCCGAGCTCCAGCTCGACACCGCCTCCGTCGTCTCCGCACTGGTCCACGATGTCGCCGAGGACACGGTCGTCTCCCTGCAGGGGATCCGCGAGCTCTTCGGCGAGGAGGTGGGCGCGATCGTCGACGGGGTGACGAAGATCGGGCGGGTGCGCTTCCGTTCGAACACCGAGCGCCAGGTCGAGAACTACCGCAAGCTGCTGCTCTCGATGGCGCACGACGCGCGCGTCATCCTGATCAAGCTGGCGGACCGTCTGCACAACATGCGCACGCTGGAACACCTCCCCACCGGCAAGCAGGGACCGATCGCGCGCGAGACCCGGGAGATCTACGCGCCCCTCGCGCACCGCCTGGGGATGGCCGCGATCAAGTGGGAGCTGGAGGACCTGGCCTTCAAGTTCCTGGACCCCGAGGCGTACGCGAACCTGCGCAAGCTGGTGCGGCAGCGCCGCCGGGCCCGCGAGCGGCACATCCTGGAGATGCAGCGGCCGCTCGCCGACGCGCTGGAGGGGGCGGGCGTCCCCGCCGAGGTCACCGGCCGTCCCAAGCACCTGTGGTCGATCCACCGCAAGATGATCACCCAGGACCGCAGCTACGAC
>JAPPGM010000073.1:0-24110 GCA_028874995.1 Gemmatimonadota bacterium
ACGGTGGGGGCGATGTGCACCCACGCGCAGGTGGCCGGATCGGCGATCGTGCAGTCAAGGATTCCGGCGCTGGCCGCGATGGCCGACGGGATCGGGGATGCTCAGGTGAGGAATGCGGGCACGATCGGGGGGTCGGTGGCGCACAACGATCCGGCCGCGGACTATCCGGCCGCCTGCGTGGCGCTGGGCGCGACGATCGTGACCGACCGCCGCGAGATTCACTCCGACCACTTCTTCCAAGGCATGTTCATGACGGCGCTGGGGGACGACGAGGTGATCACCGCCGTGAGGTTCCCGGTGCCTTCGCGCGCGGCCTATGCGAAGTTCGCGAATCCCGCGTCGAAGTATGCGGTTGCGGGAGTGATGGTAGCGGACGGGCCCGCCGGGGTGCGGGTGGCGGTGACGGGGGCTTCGGGGGACGGCGTGTTCCGGGTGGCCGCGATGGAGGATGCGCTGGGCGCGTCGTTCAGCGGGGACGCGGTGGCCGGGATCGCGGTGTCGTCCGACGGGATGCTGTCGGATACGGCGGCCGGGGCTGAGTACCGGGCGCACCTGGTCACGGTGATGGCGAAGAGGGCCGCGGAGGCCTGCGAATAGGGGGCGCTGCGGGGAACCTGGCTTCGAGACGCGGTCAGGTGGCGTCGGGCGGACGTAGTCGGGGTCGCGCTGTGGTGTCCGACGGACGTGCTGGGGATTGCGGCCGACGGGGCGGCACTCTCCGGATGGCATGCGACGCGGTGGAGTCGGGCGGACGTGCTCGGGGCAGCGCCGAGGCGTCCGATGAACATACTCCAGACTCCGGGCGGCGGTGACGTGAGCGCCGCACCGCAGACCCCGATTCCCCGTCCCGGATCGGTTGACGACACAGTCACGTTGTTGCGCGGCCAGGGCTACGTGGCTGACGTGGGGCTCGGGACGGCGCTCTTTCTGTCGCTTGAATTGGGGCGGCCGCTGTTGCTTGAAGGCGAGGCCGGGGTGGGCAAGACCGAGGTGGCGAAGACGCTGGCCGCGGGGCTGGGGCGGCCGCTGATTCGGCTGCAGTGCTACGAGGGGCTGGATTTGGCGTCGGCCGCGTACGAATGGAACTATGCGAAGCAGATGATCCATATCCGGGCGGCGGAGGGGGGGCGGGCAAGCGAGCCTCGCGAGGGTCCAGCCGGCAGAGGGGCCGACACGGGTTCGGCCGGGGGCGGACAGCGCGACGCGATGGCCCACGCCGACGGATCGGGCCCTGCCAATACCGCCAGCCTCGCTCGCGATGTCTTCTCCGACGAGTTCCTCATTCGCCGATCCCTCCTCTCTGCGCTCGATCCGCCCGATGGCGTCGCCCCAGTCCTCCTCATTGACGAACTCGACCGCACCGACGAGCCCTTCGAGGCCTACCTGCTCGAAGTCCTCTCCGACTTCCAGATCACGATTCCGGAGCTGGGCACTGTGACTGCCGCCGAGCCGCCGCATGTCGTCATCACCTCGAACCGCACGCGCGAGATCCACGACGCGCTGAAGCGCCGCTGCATCTACCACTGGATCGACTATCCCACGGCGGCGCGCGAGTTGGAGATCCTGGCTTCACGGGTGCCGGATGCGCCGGAGCAGCTGAGCGTCCAGGTGGTGGCGTTCGTTCAGAAGGTGCGCGAGCTGGAGCTGTTCAAGCGGCCGGGCGTGGCCGAGACGCTGGACTGGACCCGGGCGCTGATGGCGCTGGACCGGCACACGCTCGATCGCGAGACGGCGCACCGGACGCTGGGGGTGCTGCTCAAATACCAGGACGATCTGGAGAGGATGGCGGATGGTGGGGTGGATGAGGTGATGGGGGCGGGGTGAGCGGGTCTGCCGCCGTCGCCCTCGACTCGTTCCCGTCTACGGCTTTGATTCCGCGACTCTGAGCTCCCAGTCGGTGGTGCAGGAGCGGTAGATGAAAGGAATGCCCCAGCAATCGGTCTTCCGGACGTAGTCGTCCTGCGTCTTGCCTTCTTCCGGGAGGCAGACCACGGTCCGCGAAATCCTCACCACCGACGGGAACCGGACCATGCCGGTGAGGCCCAGAAACAGCAGTACCGCCAAACCCGCACCGACGATGGTTCGGTTTTTCCGCGTCCAATTGACTCTCTTCATGGTGTCCCCCGATTTGTCCACGTCTGTCTCACGTCCATCGAGCGCGATGACCCCGGGTGTATCCACGGGCTCGCACTTCCGGGGAAACATTCACCCACGGTGATCCGAAGCGAAAGGTGCCGGGAGACTGCCGACTCTGCGATCACCCCACCCTCCCAAACCGCACATCCCGCGTCCGCACATTCGACAGGTAGAACCCGATCACCTCCCCGTTTCGGTCCCTCTCAAACGCGAATGAGAGCCCGCCTCCCGCGAACTCATCCTCTTCACCCGGTTCGAGCGTGACATCGCCGAGCCTCCGCTGCCGCATCACCAGTTCCCCCTCTTCCACCGCAAACGCGTAAAACGTTTCCAGCTCCTCGCTGTAGAACCGCCCGGCGTAGTCCGCCAGATCGTCCTCCGTCGGTACCCACTCCTCGGGCGCCTCATCGTCGGCCAGCCGCGTTGCCGGCTGGTTCTGCCCGTTCTGGTGCAGGATCGCCCCCTCGACCTCGCCGTCCTCGCTCCGCACGAAGGTCACGGACGCCTCGACCGCGAGCAGCCGGAAGGTCGAGTCCGACGTGGGCACGATCTCCAGCCGCTGCTGGCCCGTGGCCTGCGTGTAGAACGTGTCGCCCTCGCGCGTGAACGTGAGAATGAAGGTCGGCACCGCGTCGAGCGGGTAGCGTCCGACGAACTCGTCGAAGTCCTCGGGGTCGTAGCT
Source organism: Gemmatimonadota bacterium (assembly GCA_028874995.1). Lineage (GTDB taxonomy): Bacteria > Gemmatimonadota > Gemmatimonadetes > Longimicrobiales > Gaopeijiaceae > Bin94. The sequence continues at coordinate 2,819 of JAPPGM010000073.1, forward strand.
CTCCGGATCGAACCCGGAGCCCTCCTCGTCCCCTTCCCCTTCCCCCTCCAGCTCCATCGCATCCTTGAAGAACGCCTCGGCCAGTTCGAAGGTCACGTTGCTGCCGAACTGCGCGTGGTTGCTCTGCGTCGTAATACCCGCATTGATCTCCGGGTAATACACGAGCATCGAACGGTGGGCCACGTCGGCGCCACCGTGCTGGACCCGCTTCAACCCGCCGTGTTCATCCATGAAGAGGCCGTACCCGTAACCGCTTTCCTCGCCGTCGTTGAGCACGAACGAGGTCATCATCGCGTCGAGGCTCTCGCGGGTGCCGACGCGCGGGCTCGCGAAGTTCTCCACCCAGGTCTGCAGGTCCGCGATCGTGCTGTACATCGCGCCGGCCCCGACCGCCCCGCCCAGGTCACCGATCTGCATGTACCCGTCCGGGGTGGGCGTGTAGCCTTCCGACATGTTCGGGACCATGTGACGGACGGACGGGCGCACCATCGTGCCCGTCATCCCGAGCGGGCCGAAGACGTTGTCCCGCATGAAGACGTGGAAGTCCTGCCCCGACGTGCGCTCCACGATGGTCGCCGCGAGGCCGAAGGCCGTGTTGTTGTAGTTCCACTCCGCGCCGGGGACGTTCTGAAGCTTCGGCTGGCGTTGCACGATCTCGATGAGTTCCGAGCGGTCGATCCAGTCGCCCCGGTCGAGGCGGCGGCCCGTCATCCTGAGCAGGTTGAGGAACTCGCGCAGGCCGGAGGTGTGGGTGATGAGGTGCCGCACCTGGACGGTGTGGTCGAATTCGGGCAGCTCGGGGATGTGTGTGCGGATATCGTCGTCGAGTGACAGGTGGCCGCGCTCGGCCTGGAGCATGATCGCGAAGGCGGTGAACTGCTTCGATGTCGAGCCGATGTTGGTGCGGGTGTCGGGGCCGAAGGGGACGCCGTAGGTCAGGTTGGCCATCCCGTAGGTCTTCGAGTAGAGGGTCTCGCCGTCGCGCCACACGCGGACGGCGGCACCGGGCGAATGGTCGCCGTCGAAGCGCGCCATCATCTGGTCGGCGAGCTTTTTCGGGTCGGTCGCGACGTCTTCCCGTCGCAGGAGGGTGATTTCGTAGTCGCCCGAGGCGTCGTCGTCGCCACCCGTGGCGAAGACTTCGACGGTGTAGGTGCCGGCCGACGAGGTCTGGCCGCCGAAACGCTGGTGGCCGCGGCCGAGTCCGCCGAAGCGGGCACGCTGCTGCCCGTCGGGGTCCAGGACCCGGATCGTGACGTCGATGGAGATCTGGTTGACTTCGCCGAGGACGAAGTCGTCCGCGTCGGCATCGAAGGTGTAGCGGGCGGTGTCGCCGGCGGCGAGGGTGCCGGAAAGGGTGCGGCCGCGGCGCAGTTCGGTGGCCTGCGCGGAGATTTCTCCAGCGGCGAGGAGGAGCGCGAATGCGGCGAGGAGGGGGGTGGGGCGGAGGGGGCGGGAGAAGGGAATTGACGAGGCGTTCATGAGGTGATCCGTATGGAAGAAGAGAGTTGGAGAGTGGGAAACGCTAGGGTGGATCGCCGGGGCCACGCAAATCCGTAGCGAAAGCACTTCCGCAACGGCGGACCGAAATGGTGGACGGCCTTTGCCTTACGTGCGACGGCACTGGATTCGTCGACCGGGTGCTGGCAGCGCTCGCCAATGGGGAGCCAAGTGGGTCGGGTCTCCCGGCTGGTCGAGGCCGCCATTCTCTACGATCCTGTTCGGCAGACTCGTGCGGCGCGGCTTCAACGACATGGCGCGGGCGCTGAAGAAGTACGCTGAACGGGTGGCGCAGGGCTGATCGGTTCCCCGCTACCTTCGGGCGCCAACGGGTGGATTCATCGGCCGCTGCCCGGCCGCCGTGGCAACTGCAAGGTCATCTTCACCACGGGCTTTTCATCGGACATGGTCGTGGTCGCGGACACCCGGGTCGTGCGCTCACCCGCAGTCACCTCGACGGTTGTGCGATCCGTCGGAATCCCACAGATCCGAAACGTGCCCATCTCGTTCGTTTGGGCGACGGCGGTCATGACCGTCCCGCCGACACCCCCGGGATTGATCGTCCCGGCCTCGAACCATTCGGCGACAACCCTGATTCCCTGAGCCGCCAATCCGGACACGGGCAGGAGGACCTGGCCCTCCAACACACCGGTGTACGGTTTCCACTGGTCCAGTCCGCAAGCCCGGGCCATCACCCGGTGCGGATGTGCGGGCCGCAGAGTGACTGTCGTCGTGTCTCCCAATCGTACGACGGCGTCGGTCAGCGAGTAATCCCAGTCCAGTCCGCCCAGGGATGGACGAAGGTATGTCAGCGGATAGGTGCCTTCCGGCAGACCCGGAATCACAAACCATCCCTCCGAGTCCACTTCCACCGCCAGACCTACAGCCACAAGTCCCACCCGCCCCCCCGCTTCCCCCCGGACATCGTCAGTCTCCCGGACCCGACCCGCAATGACGCCTCCGCCCTCCGTATAGGCGATCCCCAGCTCGGTCGTGCTCCCCCCTCCGATATCGTCCTCCGGGGGAGGCTCCCGATCGGAAAGGTCCACGATCTTGCCGACCTCTTCCACCAACCGGTTGATGGGTAGTTGCACAAGCACCAACCTGAGGGAGACCGTGTCGCCCGCCGCCACGTCCACCCGCTCGACCGCTTTCGCCGACATTCCCCAGCGCTCCGCCCGCACCGCATACCACCCCGGAACACGGGCAAGGAACTCGAACTCGCCATTGGTGTCCACCATGGCACGTTGCACGTCCCGCCCGGCGCTGTCGGTCACCACCACGAGGACGCCCGTGAGCGGTCGCTGGCTCGCGGAATCCACCACGACCCCGCGGATGACTTGCGCGCAGGCGGGTGCCGCGGCCCGGGGCGCCAGGGTCAGGAATGCCAGGAGCGCGAATGCGGGTGCGAACCGGAGCGCCCTCGCGCGAGATTGACACCGGGATCTCACCGGCCACCTTCCGGCGGCACCCGGGCCAACTCCAGGGTGATCTTCACCACGGGCTTCTCCTCGGACAGGGTCGCGTTCAAGGTCACCCTGTCCCTGCCCTCGCCCGCGCTCACCTCCACGGACGTGAGATCCGCCGGAACCCCGCATAGCCTGAACGCACCCAATGCGTTCGTCTCGGTGGCAACATGCATCGCCCTCCCCCGCGGCCATGCTCCGCCGACCGTCGTCCCCCATTCCTCCCACTCCGCCACAACCGTGATCCCCGACGCCGCCACCCGCGATCCGGGCAGGAGAACGTGTCCCTGCACAACCCCGGTCCAAGGAGCCCAATCTTCCAGTCCACAAGCCCGCGCCAGCACCGCATGCGGGTTCGCAGGCTGAAGATGGACGGATGTCGTGTCTCCGGATCGTACGATTGCGTCGGCCAGGGCGTAGTTCCGGTCCAACCCGCCCAGCGACGGGTGAAGATACGACAGCTGATAGGTGCCTTCCGGCAACCGGGGAATCATGAACCTTCCCCCGGGATCCAGATCAACCGCGACCCCGGTACCCACAAGGGCCACCCGTCCCCCGGGTCCCGGCTCGGGCCCTCCCATCTCCCGGACCTGTCCGGCAATGACGCCTCCGTGCTCCGCAAAGGCGATGTTCCCCGTCTCGCGCGAGCGCGCCTCCAGCACCCATCCGCCCTCTTCGACAATGCCCTTCAAGCGCGGCCGCCGCACATTGTAGTGCAGGACCCTCCGCACCTCCTCCACCACTCGCGGCATGCGGATGTGCCACTTCGACACGATCCAGGACCCATCGGGAAGACCGCGGAACTCGACCCGTCCTCCGATCTGGTCGCTCTTCGCCTCCTCGGCCGGACCGGGCAGGTTCAGATAGCCGAATTCGAGCCATTCCAATCCACCCGTCTCCCGGGAGAGCCAGAGCACACCTCGTATCTGGGTGCGCCGGGACTGAATCCGCACCGGGCGGAATTCCAGCCCGACCAGGTTCGGGGGCGATTCGTCCCGCGCACGCAGCTGCATGCAGTGCGTGTCCAGGAACTCATCGGAGAGGAGCACATGCGCATCCGGTCCGAAATAGCGATGACCTTCCGGTTCGCGCGACACCCAGCCTCCAGCGAGCAGAACCTCCACCGGCCGACTCTCTATCGGGCGCTCGTTTACTGTGCTCCAGAAGCTGTGCGACTCGCTGAGTATCTTCAGGGACCCCGGCTCGAGTTCGCGGACGTATTTGCCCAGATCATACACGTACACGTCGGCCGAACTGGTGAAGTCGGCCGCGCCAAGGACCTTTCGGGCTTCCTCCCAGACTCTGGCCGTCTCGAGGCCGAGGTCCCGGGGCAGCTCGCAACGCCGGTCCCCCGATGCTTCGATACCTTCGAGGGTGATGGGCAGGTGGGTGAGGATGATTCTGAGCGAAACCGTCTTGTCGGCGGCGACATCGATGTGCTCGACCGTTTCCGTCTTCATCCCCAGGCGCTCGGCCTGGACTGAGTACCGTCCCGGACGAGGTATGAGAAACTGGAATTCGCCGGTCGCGCCTGCGAGGAAGCGTTGGAGACTCCGGTCGGCGCTGTCGGCCAGCGATACGAGGACGGCCGGGAGGGGTTGCTGGCTCGCGGAATCGACCACGACGCCGCGGATGACCTGGGCGCTGGCTTCGGTAGCGGGATGGGGCGCCAGTGCCAGGCAGGTGAGGACGGCGGCGATCGGTGGGGCGCTGTCGATGTTCATTCGGTGTTCACACCACTCCGTCCTCGACGACCAACGGCACCGCGACGATCTCCTGTCCATGCGACGCGGGGTCAACATGGCCCGGCGGGTGCCCCTCCAATATCGTACTGACAGGTACGAATGTCATATCTATCGGCTTACGTAGGACCCACTTCCCCATGACCCCAACCCCACCCGGCCGCCTCCCCGAAAACGTCGCCCATTTCGTGCGCCTCCTGCGGGCCGCGGGGCTGCCGGTCGGCCCCGGCCACACGATCACGGCGGTCCGGGCGCTGGGAGCCATCGACGTCACGGCGAAGCGCCAGTTCTACTGGGCCCTGCACGGGACGCTCGTCGCCCGGCGCGAGCACCGGCACATCTTCGAGAGCGCCTTCCGGCTTTTCTGGCGCGATCCGTTCGGGGCGGACGAGGCGCTGGCCACGCTGTTGTCGCGCTCACAGATCCCTCACGAGAAACCGCGCTCGCGGACCCCGGCCCGGCTGTCGCCCGAGAGCGAGACGGCGTCCCGGCCCGGGGTGGAACCACGCCGCGAAACCGTGCAGGAGATCCCCGTCCGCATGGCGTTCTCGCCCACGGAGATCCTCCGCAGTAAGGACTTCGAGGAAATGACCACCCTCGAGATGATGCAGGCGAAGGAGGCGATCCGGTCGCTGCGGCTGGATCTGCGTCCGGTGCTCACCCGCCGCCACGAGCCCGACCCGAGGGGGCGATTCATCGACATGCGACGGACGCTCAGGACGAGTATTCGGACCGGTGGATGCCCTCTGCCCCTGGAGCGGAAGTCTCCGAAGACGCGCCGACCCACCATCGTCGCGCTCTGCGACATCTCGGGATCGATGGAGGCGTACTCGCGCATCCTGCTGCACTTCTTCCATACGCTCACCAACGCCGCCGACCGGGTCCACACCTTCGTATTCGGGACCCGGCTCACGAACATCACGCGGCTGCTGCGGGACCGGGACGTGGACCGCGCGCTCGACCGGGTCGGGACCACAGTGCAGGACTGGTACGGCGGCACCCGGATCGGTGCAGCGCTGAACGCCTTCAACCTGCACTGGTCGCGGCGGCTGCTGGCTCAGGGGGCGGTTGTGCTGCTGGTGACGGACGGGCTGGACCGGGAGGGGGGGGAAGGGATCCGGCTGCAGGCGCGCAGGTTGAGGAAGTCGTGCCGGAGTCTGGTGTGGCTGAATCCGCTGTTGCGGTATCGGGCGTTCGCGCCGAAGGCGGCGGGGATACGGGCTTTGCTGCCGGAGGTGGACGAGCATCGGGCGGTGCATAATCTGGAGAGTCTGGAGCAGTTGGCCGACGTGTTGAGTGGGCGGGGTCGGGGGAGGGTGGGAGCGGTTTAGAACATCGGGCTGGGGGATCTGGATGCAGCGTAGCGGGGTGTCGTGGGCGTCAACTCTGGCCCGCCGCCCGGCCGTCGTCTATGATGCGTGGTGACATACCGGTTTCAAGCCGGTGGAAGGTGGCGAAACGGGCAGCATTTCCGCTCAGAAGGAGAAGAGAAGCATGCACACCGGATTCACCCGCCGACACTTCATAGGGAGCGCCGCCGCGGCCCTCGGCGCGCTCGGTCTGCGCCCGCGATCCGCCCTCGGCGTCACCCTCCGGCCACCCCCACCCGGCCTGCGCCCGCTCGACCCCTACGACGACCTCGCCAAGCTGTCCTCCAACGAGAACCCCTACGGCCCGTCCGACAGGATGATGGCGTCGATGAACGCGGCCTGGAAGTACTCGAACCGGTACGGCTACCCCGACGGCGACATCCATGAGAAGATCGCCGAACACCATGGGGTCGGCACCCGCAACATCATCATGAACGCGGGGTCCGGGGAGACGCTGAAGGTGGCCGGGATCACCTTCCTCGACCACCAGGAGAAGGTGGTCGGCGTCGAGCCCACGTATACGAGCGTGTACCGCGTGGCATCGGGAATCGACGCGGACGTGATCGCGCGGCCACTCCTGGCCGATCACACGCAGGACATCGACGACCTGATCAGGGTCACCACGCGCAACTATCGGGACGTGGGGCTGGTCTACGTGGTCAATCCCAACAACCCGACCGGCGTGGTCGTCCCCGACGCCGACATCCGGCAGCTGCTGGACGGCATTCCCGAGGACATTCCGGTGCTGATCGACGAGGCGTACCACCACTTCGTGCAGGATCCGGCGTATTCGAGCGCGGTCAAGTACATCAAGGAGGGCCGCAAGGTCATCGTCACCCGCACCTTCTCCAAGATCTACGGGATGGCGGGGCTGCGGCTGGGCTATGGCATCGCCCCGGCCGAGATGATCAGCGAGATGCGTACCTATGCTACGGGCAGCGTGAACGCGCTGGTCCGGTGGGGCGCGGTGGCGGCGCTGGAGGACCACGAATCCGAGGAGTGGGTCCGGGACACGACGATCAAGCTGCGTGAGGCGACCGCCAACGAACTCCGCAAGCAGGGCTTCGAGGTGATCCCGTCGGAGACCAACTTCTTCATGGTGCACACGGGTCGCCCGGCGTCCGAGGTCAGGGCCGAGTTCCGGAAGCGCGATGTCGCCGTGGGGCGCGACTTTCCGCCCATGCTGGACTACCTGCGGGTGTCGATCGGGACCGAGGAGGAGATGAAGCGGTTCCTGGTCGCGTGGAACGAGATCTTTCCGGACGGGATGACGACCGGGGAGGCGCGTTAGTTGCGACTTGCCGCGGCGCTGGTCGCGGGTCTGTTCCACTTCGCGGTGCCGGTTGTCGCGGCTTCATCGGTGGGCGGGGAGACCGGTTCCGTTCACCCGGATGGCGGGATGCCGCAGCAGGGACGGGTCTCCTGCCCGGATGATCTGCAGGTGCTGGTCGAGCGCCCCTACGCGGCGCGGGCGGGAATCGAAGCCGGGTCGACGATCCGGTTGCGGTCGGCCCCGGACGCCGAACCCTGTCCGGCCCTGGTCGCGGGGCTCTTCGAACCGCAGGCGGATCCCTCCAAGCTGATGGGCACTCGGCCGCGTGTGCTGTTCCACCTGCCGCATCTGCAGGCTCTGGCGGGGCGCGAGGGTGAGGTCGACTACTTCACGGTACAGCTGCGGCCGGGCGTCGACGCGGCCACCGCGGCCCGGGATATGGAGCCGCTCCTGGTGGGCACGCAGGTGTGGCGGGCGGCGGATGTGGTCGACCGCGCGTCGACGACATTTCGCGTGGTGAGCCGGTTTCACGCGGCCATAGCGGGGATCACGCTGGTGGCGGGCGGGGTGTTCCTGGCGTGCATCATGGTGCTGAAGGTGCAGGAACGACGGGCGGCGGTCGCGGCCGCGCGGCTGGCGGGGATTCCGCGCCGGATCCTGATGGGGTGGACCGTGGCGGAGGCCGCGCTGCTCTCCGCGCTGGGGGGCGTGGCCGGCCTGGGTGTGGGCTTCGCGGCGTCGGCCGCGGTGAATGCGTACTACCAGCGGGCATACGACACCGCGCTGGTGTTCTCGATCGTGACGGGTGAGATGGTGGTTCAGGGGTTCGTGCTGGCGGTGGTGCTGGGGCTGGGGGCGGGGGTAGTGGCGGGGGCGCGGCTGTTCGCGACGGATCCGCTGGAGCAGCTGGGGCGCTGACGTGCTTGCGCGCAATTCGGTACGCGAGCTGAGGGTTCGGCCGGTGCGGACCGTGCTGACCGTGGCCGGGGTGGCGGTGTCGACGGCGATGCTAGCCGACATGCTCATGCTGGGCGGGGGGATTCAGCAGAGTTTCGGTGAGTTGCTGGAGTCGCGGGGTTACGAACTGCGTGTGTCGCCGAAGGGAACGCTGCCGTTTGATACGGAGGCGACGATTCCGGGGTGGGGGACGCTGCGGGACAGCGTTGAGGGGGTGGTGGGGGTGGGGCGGGTGGCGCCGGTGTTGGCGATGTCGGTCAGCGCGGAGTTGGAGGGGGGTGAGGCGGGGGGTTCGGGGGACGTGACGAGGACGCTGGGGCTGGGGCTGGATGCGGGGAATCGGAGTCTGTATGAGGTGGTCGAGGGGGATGGGCCGGGGGTGGGGGAGGTGCTTGTGGACGCCCGGCTGGCGGAGGCGCTGGAAGTGGGACCGGGCAGTCGTATGCGGCTGGGGATCGCCAGCGAATTCGGCACGTGGGGGCGGAGCGCATCGGTGCGGGTATCGGGGACCGGGGACTTCGTCTTCGCGACCGCGCGGGACATGCCGGTCGCGATGCCCCTGGCCGACCTGCAGGCTCTTTCGGGAAAGGAGGACGAGGTCTCGTTTGCGATGATCCGGGTGGGTGCCGACGCGGATCCCGAAGCGGTGAGGGCGGGAATCGCGGGGGTGGCCGACCGCGTCGAGGTCGTCACTTTGGCAGGAATCTCCGACAAGCTCGATGAGCGGCTGTCCTACTTCCGGCAGGTCGCCGTGATCCTGGGGAGCGTGAGCCTGTTCGTGGCGGCGCTGCTGATCGGGACGATCACGGCCGTCTCGGTGAGCGAACGGCTTGGGGTGATCGCGGCGGTGCGGGCGATCGGGGTGGCGCGGCGGCGGGTCGTGGGTGACCTCGCGGCGGAGAGCGTGGTGTTGGCGACTGTCGGCGGGGGCATCGGGATCGGGCTTGCGGTGGTCGTGGCCGGGTATCTGGAGACCATCCTGGCAGGGCTGCCAGGGCTGCCGGTCGCGGTGCGGTTCTTTGTGCTTCGGCCGGAGAGCCTGGCGACGGCGTATGGGTTGGTGATCGTGTCGGGCGGGGTGGCGGGGCTGGTTCCGGCGATGCGTGCGACGGGACGGGAGGTGACCGAACTGCTGCACCGCGAGGAACCGTGAGCATCATCGTCACAGCCCGTGACGTCACGCGCGACTATCAGCGGGGGCGGACCCGGGTGCGGGCGCTCCGTGGGGCGACGGTCGAGGTGCGGCGCGGCGATTTCCTCGCCGTGACCGGACCGAGCGGATCAGGCAAGTCCACGCTGCTACACCTCCTTGGCGGCGTCGATGTCGCGACGAGCGGCGAAGTCTCCTTCCTGGGCGAGGATCTCGGCCGCCTCTCGGTCGAGGCGCGGGCCGCGCTTCGACTGCGTGAGGTGGGGCTGGTCTTCCAGCGGTTCCACCTGCTGCCGATGCTGACCGCGATCGAGAACGTGGAACTGCCTCTCGCGGCCGCGCGGGTTCCGCGCCGGGAGCGCCGCGATCGTGCCGCCGCCGTTCTGGAACGGGTCGGCCTCGCCGACAGGCTGCGACACCGGCCGAGCCAGCTCTCCGGCGGCCAATGCCAGCGCGTCGCCATCGCCCGCGCGCTTGCCAACGACCCAGCGCTCGTCCTGGCCGACGAGCCCACCGGCGAACTCGACCGCGCCACTTCCCGGCGCGTCCTCACGCTCTTCCAGGAGTTGAACGCCTCCGGCACCACGCTGGTCGTCGCCACCCACGACCTCGAACTCGCCGCCGGGGCCACCCGGCGCATCGAGGTCGTCGACGGAAGCACGCGGCCGTGACCCTGCGGCTTGTCCTGGCCTCGTTCCTGCAGCGTCCCGGGCGCAGCTTGCTGCTCCTGGGCGGCTACGCGCTCGGCGTGGGCGTCACGATCGTGCTGCTTTCGGTCGGCGGCGCCCTCGTGGAGCAGGCCCGCGACAAGGAGTTGGTGGGAGGCGGCGACCTGATCGTCCTCCCCACCGGCATCGATCTCGAGACACTCAAGACCGGCGGGGTCGGCTCGATGTTCTTCTCGATCGAACAGTCGTCTCTCCTCTACCACCAGGTCCTCGCGGGAACCCGGTTCGAGGACCGAGTCGCGGCCGCCGCCCCCTGGATCGACGACGAACTCCTCTACCTGGAGGCCGATTCCGGCCTGGTACCGATCTCGGCGAGCGCCACGATTCCCGGTCTCGCCGAGCGTCTCGATGTCGCGCCGGCCCTTGCCGCCGGGGCCTGGGAGGACCTCGCCGCCGACCGCCGCTGGCGCGATCCCACCGACGCCGAACTGTACCGCTCGCTGGACGCGCTGCACCTGCCGCGCGGCACGGCCGCCACCGATTCCACCTGGGCCGAGTGGCACTACTTCAACGTGCTCCTGCCGGACTCGGGCTGGCTCTACCTGACGTACATGATCGCCGGTCAGGTGCCGGACGGCCGCTGGGGAGGACGAATGCTCGCGACACGGGTGCGACCCGGATCCGCCGAGCGTGCCTACTCGAGTGAACTCCCCTCCGATCTGGTCTCCTTTGGGGAGGGACGGCCGGATCTGGTCATCGGCGCCTCAAGCGTGACCATCGGGGACGACGGCACCTACACGCTGGCCGCACACGTCCCCTCGGAGACCGGAGTCGACCCACTCACCGTAAACCTGAGCGTCGCGGCCAACTCGCGGCGCTACCTGCCGCCGGTCGAAATCGGGGGAGAAGGCATCGTTTCCGGCTACACCGTCCCCCTCCTCGACGCCCGCGCCAGCGGACGGATTTGCGAAGGGTCGCGCTGCCGGCAGATCGAGGACGCGCAAACCTATCACGACCACAACTGGGGCACCTGGGGCGGCGTCACCTGGGACTGGGGACAGGCTCAGGCCGGACGCTATTCGGTTCTGTATGGCGGCGTCAGCGACGGGGACCCGGATCGCACCGCCACGGGGCCGCGCATCCTCTACCTGACTGACGAACACGGTTTCGCGGGGATCTTTTCGATCCGCCGGCTTGTGACGTGGTGGCCGGACCGGGGCGACAGGCGCGCGGCACCCGACTCGATCTCGATTCTCGCGACGAGTGGTGCCGACACGGTGGAGCTGAAGGTTGAGGTGGGACATGGCCGCGTGACGCCCGTCCCGGTCGGAGCGGGCGGCTCGGCGGCGCTCTTCTTTCAGATGCGGGGGTCGGCGGCGCTGTCAGGACGTTTGCGGGGTGTGCCGGTTCGTGCGACCGGGAATGGGTTCTTTGAGACGTGGACGCCGTGAGGTCCCGGCGCTCACCGCCACCGCCGCCCCTTCCCCGAGTCGGCCTCGCTCACCAGCGCCTCCGGGAACGGCGCGAACACAGCCTGATCGAGAATGTATCCGGCCTTGAACCGCACAGCCCACGATTCAAGCAGCGACGTCACCGAACTCGCGGCGGTCCGGCCACTCCGGTAGCGCCCGACCAGGTTGGCGAAGTGCGCCCTCTCTCCCGCCGTGAGTTCATCGCTGAAGAACCCCGCGATGTGCTGAAAGACGTTGATGAAAGTGCGCGGCCGCGGAGAACTCGCGAGGGCCGCCACGAACCCGGCCCGGTAGCGCGCGAACACCTTCGCAAAGGGTCTTCGGTCGGCGTTGGCCACGATTCGCCCGAGCTCCCGCAGGTGTTTCTCCCCGTACGCCAGCAGCACGAACTTGTACATGCTCTGAAACCGCACGAGATCCCCCATGCGTCCCCCGCCATCGATCTCCCGCAGCCTCGCCAGCGCAAACAACTTCGTCAGGAAGTGCTCGCGAATTCGACGGTTGCGGAGGCGTCCCTCGTCCTCCACCGCCAGACCACCGTACCTGGCCAGCACGGCACCGGCGAAAACCCCGGGTGCGCTCCTCCGGCTGACCCGGGACTCCGGTCCGTCGTACACCTTCACCCCTCCCAGCCCGCATGACGGCGAGCGCGATTTGAGGATGAACCCGTCCACACCCTCGGCGCCGCTCACGAATCCCTTCGCGAAGGTCTCCATCTCCGCAGTGACATCCCGCCCCGTCGCCGGCTGAACCAGAAGGGTGCGCTCACCCGCCGCCACCAGCCTGATGGTGTCCCGCGGCACTCCCAAACCGATCTCGACTTCGGGGCAGACCGGCCTGTACTCCACCCACGGCTCCAGCTCACTCACCAGGTCGAAAGGGATCCGTTCGCCGTTGTAGCGGCAGGGCTCGAGTTCCAGACACCGGCTGAGGACCAGAATGGGCTTGGGAAAGTGCGGCGCCGGGCGAACGTCCGGGTGTGCCGACTTGGCGGCGGAACCTGCGAGCCGGGACTTCTCGGCGCTCGACTCGGGGCGGGCGTCAGTCATCCGGGTGCAGCGGAGCGCGGCCAGGCCGTATCACGACGGTCCACCCCCCTCTTTACGGTACGCCGTCGCCGGCGGCACCCGCAGGTCCCGCACCAGCCGCAGCTTCTCCAGCACCCGCAGCACGTAGTGCGTCACGTCCACCTCCCACCAGTAGAATCCCTGCCGCTCGGACGACGGATAGCGGTGATGGTTGTTGTGCCACCCTTCGCCCAGCGTCAGCAGCGCCACCCACCAGTTGTTGCGCGAATGGTCCTTCGTGGCGTAGCGCCGGCGTCCCCACATGTGCGTCACCGAGTTGACCAGGAAGGTCACGTGGTAGAGCAGGACCGTACTGACGAACAGGCCCCATCCCAGCATCTGCCAGCGCGTGGTGCCGAGCCCGGGAAACGCCACCTCGAACCACCAGCCCACCCCGAAGAGAAGGAACCCGACGCTCAGCGGGGCCAGCATGTGCAGCCGGTCGATGAGGCGCAGTTCGGGAAACCGCCGCAGATCCTTCACCAGCGACGTATCGTAGCCGTCGTAGCGGCGCGACATGATCCACCCGGCGTGCGCCCACCAGAATCCCTTGAGCCCGGGCGAGTGGATGTCGTCTTCGCTGTCGGCGTGGCGGTGGTGAAGCCGGTGGTGCGACACCCACCACAGGGGTCCGTTCTGCCCGGCGCTCGCCCCGAGCCACGCCAGGCCGAACTGGAAGACGCGGCTCGTCCGGAAGGAGCGGTGCGCGAAGTAGCGGTGATAGCCCGCGGTGATGCCGAAGAGGCGCACCCAGAAGGTGACCAGAAGCGCGATCATCGCGGGCAGGCTCACACCAGTGAAGAGCGTCCCCAGGGCCAGGACGTGCATGCCCACGAACGCATAGCTGCGCAGGAAGTCGATCCGGTCCGTACGGCCGAGCGACTCCGGTTCGATGTGTTCGCGGGCTGCGGTCTCGATCATCGGGATTGCTTTCTCAGTCGGTGATGCGACACGCCCCACTCGTGGCCGTCGCTGTAGGCGAAGGTCTCGGCGACCGCCATGAAGAACAGCCGCCAGCGCTGCACCCAGCGGTTTGCAGACCGGGGACCGTACGTGTCGGCGAAGACGTGCGCCACCCCCTCGCGTGCAGCGTCCAGGTTGGCGAGCCAAGCCTCCGCCGTTCGCGCATAGTGCGTTCCCGGGACGAACCAGTCGTCTTCCGACTCGAGTTCCCCGCGAAACCTGGGCACCAGCGACGCGCTCGGCATGAGGCCGCCGGTGAAGAACTCGCGCGCCATCCAGTCGCCGGGGCCTTCGCGCGTGAAGCGGTAGGCCCGGGCGTGGTGGCAGAAGACGTGGACAAAAAGCCGGGCCCCCGGGCGCATCCACCTTGTGATTTTTTTCACAAGCAGTTCATGGTTGTTCATGTGCTCGAACATCTCGACCGAGACGACGCGGTCGAAGCGTTCGGGCTCGAAGTCCAGGCCGGACACGTCCTGGGTGATGACTTGAATGTTGCGGAGACCGCGTCTCCGTGCGCGTGCCTCGATATGGCGGCGCTGCGAGGAAGAGTGCGAGACCGCGACGATGCGGCTGCCGGGCCAGCGCTCGGCCGCGAAGAGGGTGAGCGCGCCCCAGCCGCAGCCCAGGTCGAGGATGTCTTGACCGTCGGCGAGGCCTGCCCGCGCGCAGGTGAGTTCCAGCATGGCCGCTTCGGCGTCCGCGAGGGTGAAGGCGCGGTCGCCGTTGTCGTCGGGCCAAAGGCATCCGGAGTACTTGAGCCAGGGTCCCAGCACGAGTTCGAAGAAGGCGGCCTGGACCTCGTAGTGCTGCTCGTTCGCCTCTCGCGGGGCCGGCGCGATGGGTCCGGTCCGCAGGGTGGCCTCGTCCAGGGGCGGCTCGGTGGCGAGGGCGCGGAGACGTGCCCTGACCAGGGAGCGGATGCCGGCCCTCAGGACGGAATCGGGCACCCGGCCGGACTCGGCGGCCGCGAACGCCGGCCGTGCCAGGGCGGTCGCGATGCTCACCCGTCCCTCCGCGGGAACCACGGGATGAAGGCGCTTGTGGTCCGTTGGTAGCGGCGGTATTCCTCCCCGCGCCGTTCGACCGAGCGTCGCTCGATGGGCGGAATGCCGGTAACGAAGCGGATCGAAACGAGCAGCAGCGCGGGCGCGAAGAGGATGGCCCAGAGCGGTGCGTGGCCGTAGGCGATGGGCACGTACGCGAGCCAGTGCAGCCATTCGAAGAAGTAGTTGGGGTGACGGGAGTACCGCCACAGACCCGTCATGCACACGCGTCCCCCGTTGCCGGGCGTGGTCCGGAAGCGATGCAGCTGCCGGTCCGCAATCGATTCGCCCACCACCGAAATCACCCAGATCACCAGGCCCGCCAGGTCGACCAACCGAAGCGACGGGTCCGGCGCCCGCATGGCCAGCAGGAAGTGTACCGAGAGTACGATCACCAGCGCAGCCTGCGCCTGGAAGAACACGAAGAACTTCACCGGCGCGGCGCGTCCCCACTTGGCGCGGAGGTCACGGTAGCGGCCGTCCTCACCCGGCGTCCTCACCCGCCCCACCAGGTACCAGGCCAAGCGGGCGGACCACAGCCCCGCCATCCCCGCCACCACCCACCGCCGCCACCCCACCCCGACCGGCACGGCCGCCGCGTAGAACACCGCCGCCCCACCCAGCCCCACCGTCCACGCGAGATCCACCACGTCGGCCTCACGCGTCCGGAGCTGCCGGTACCACAGCAAGGCCATCACGGGAACGATGGCTGTGGCCACCAAGCCCACTGCGAGCCCGGCGCTCATTGCCGGCACCGCCCTTTCCGCATCGCGCGCGCAGCCACTCCACCCGCGGCCACGTCAAGCCCGGCACTCACTTGCGCGCCACATCCCGCCGGTCGCTCGCAAACTGCCTCCCCCGCGATTGCCGCGCCCTCTGACTTTCGGATCATTTGTGCGCCCTCCCATTCCGTTCCAGCACGAGTTGCCAATCGGCCACGTAGCGCGTCCGGAACGCCGCCTCGCAGTAGGCGAAATAGAACTCCCAGCGCCGCACGAACGCCTCATCGAACCCCAGGCCGCAGACGGCGTTCCGCTGTTCCAACAATCGTTGCCGCCACGCTGCCAGGGTGGGGCCGTAGTGCGGCGCGAGGTCCTCCCGGTCGGCGATTCTCAGCGTGGTGCCGCCGAGCGCCCGCCCCATCGCCCCCAGCGACGGCAGGTGCGCGCCCGGGAAGATGAAGCGCTGGATGTAGTCGGGGCGCATCCGGTAGCGCAGGTAGCGGTTGTCCGGGATCGTGATGACCTGGAGGACCGCCCGCCCACCGGGCGCCAACACCTCGTCGCACTTGCGGAAGAACTCCGGCAGGAAGCGGTGTCCGACCGCCTCCAGCATCTCGATCGATACGACGCAGTCGTACACGCCCGTGATCTCGCGATAGTCCACCAGCTCGATCGAAACGCGGTCCGCGAGCCCGGCGCGGGCTATCCGCTCGCGGGCGTACGACGCCTGTGCCCGCGAAATCGTCACCGCGGTCACGCGACACCCGAACTCGGACGCGGCCACCTCGGCGAAACCACCCCAGCCGCAGCCGATTTCGAGTACGTGGCGACCTGGACGAAGGCCGGCTTTCGCCGCCAGGCGGCAGTACTTGGCGAGTTGGGCCCTCTCGAGGGTCTTCATGTCGATGCGACGGCCATCTGGAATTCGCTGCGCGTCCGTCGGTGGTTCGGTCCCCTCCAGCTCATCCGATCCGGCGGCACGCCCCGGCTTCCCCGTCATCGCCCACGATCCCCGATCCGCCCGCGTGTCCGCCGCCAGCACTCCGTCGTCGATGTACGCGCACGAGTACGTCATCGACGGGTCGAGAAAAAGGGCGAAGAAATCGTTGCCCAGGTCGTAGTGATCGGCGATGTTCCGCCGGGATCCCGAGACCGTGTTCGCGCGCGCCCTGTGCGCCAGCCAGGTCGCGGCCGCCGCAGGCCAGAGAAGCGGCGCCATCAGCCTGAAAAACCGACGGTTCAGGATCCCCAGACGCACGGCGTCCATCGGTGAATCCACGGACCATTCCCCGCGGATGTAGGCTTCCCCGGCTCCCACCTCGCCGTCGAGCAGCATGCGCCGGAAGAACCGCGGGTCGTGCACGGTGATCGTGGCCCCGGGGCCGGGTTCGGCGCCCCCGAAACACCGCGTGGACCCGTCCGGGAGCCGGATCCGCAGGCGGCCCTGACGGACTCGCCGCAACGAACCGAGAATCACCGCCCGGCTCACTCGCTCGATGACTCCTGCCGGAGCCGCGGTCGGCTGCGCCGCGGATCCGGTTCCACCGATCCCCTGACGATACCCGTCCCCCACCGAATACCCGCCACCGACCCCCTTCCCGTCGGCCAAACGCCCCTCAGCACGGCTCGCCGCGCTCGCTCTCACGGCCATATCCCCCAGCTTCTCCCCGGCCGCCAACCCCCCAGGCCGTTGTTCGGAGGCGCCGGCTTGCGAAAGAACGGCACCCGCTTGGCCCACAGCTTCGCGGCCTGCCAGTGGATCAGGAAGACCGTGCGCGCCGTGAGGTGGGGATAGCGGAGCATCGCGCGCCCGAGCGTGGCGGACGTGAGCGGCTGGCGGGCCAGAGTGAGCGTTGCGTCGAAGTACTTTGCGCCCGCCTCGAATTGGTCGATGTGGACGGTCACATGGTCGCCCGGCGGGGTCACCACCCACTCGTAACGCACTCCCTCGATCGGCATGAACGGCGAGACATGGAACCGCTTGTCCACCCTGGAACGGACCGCGCGGCCCCCGGCCGCCTCCGAGCCATCGAGCAGGTAGCAGTACACCTCGCCGAAGGTGTTGAAGACCTCCGCGACCGTGAAGCGAAGCCCGCCACGGTCGTCCAGGCAGAAGAAGTACGACACCGGGTTGAACACGTAGCCGAAGACGCGCGGGTTGGTGAGCAGCATGACCCTCGAATCGCCCAGGTCGCGGCCCTGTGCATGGAGCCAGCGGCCCAGCTTGTCGCGCACGGGCTCCCGCGCCGCTCCCATGTGGTCCCGGTCGTGGAAGGAAACCAGACCCGCGCGGTTGTACCCGAAGAAGGGGATCGCGCGGTCAAGGGCGGGAAGCTCGGAGAGGTCCAGGAGCAGCTGGTACACACCGTAGCGGAAGGCGTTCTTGCGCGGCGCGGACCGCCGGTGTCGAACCGTCCCCGTGTAGAGGCCCGAGCGAAGCGCGCCGCTCACCGCAGCCTCCCGCCGAGCGGTTCCGCCGCC
The DNA here is from genome assembly GCA_028874995.1 of Gemmatimonadota bacterium. Classification (GTDB taxonomy): domain Bacteria; phylum Gemmatimonadota; class Gemmatimonadetes; order Longimicrobiales; family Gaopeijiaceae; genus Bin94. Next base: position 20,693 of record JAPPGM010000073.1, read on the forward strand.
TCGACCGCCGAACGGAAGCCGTCCTCGTGGAAGCCGAAGCCGAGGTACGCACCGCAGTAGTAGGTGCCCCGCCGGCCGTTCAGCGCCGAGATCTCCGACTGCGTGGCGACCGACTCCACCGTGTAGACCGGGTGGGTGTAGGTGGTGCGGTCGTGGGCGTGCGACGGGGGCCGCGACGGATTCAGGGTGACGAGAAACTGGGTCGCCGGGTTGAGGCGCTGGAGGCGGTTCAGGTTGTAGGTCATGGTCGTCACGGGGGATGGGTTTCGGCAATCGGCGACATGATAGTTCCACGAGGCGTGCGCCGCTCGCCGTGAGGGCAGGAAAGCCACGTCGGAGTGGACCCAGGTATCGTTCGCCGCGTACCGCCAGGCGCCCAGCAGTTCCCGCTCGGCGTCGGAGGGTGACTGGAGCAGGGCCAGGGCCTCGTCGGCGTGCGTGCCGACGATCACGCGGTCGAATTCCTGGCTCTCGCCGTCCGCGAAGTGAAGTCGGCAGGTGCTTCGCCCGTGAACGATCGCGGCGACCGCGGCACCGGTGTGCACGCGTCCGGCCAACCGGCCGAGCATCGCGTCGACGTAGCTCCGGCTGCCCCCGGGGATCGACCGCCACTGCAGGCGACCCCTCAGCTGAAACAGGCGGTGCCGGCGGAAGAAGTCGATGAAGGTCGAGGCCGGGAATCGCTTCACGGCGGGGATTCCGGTCGACCAGAGGGCCGAGGCAAGCGGGTAGACGTAGTGCCGGCCGAGGACATCCGAGCCGTAATCGGCGACCAGGTCGGCCAGGGTCCGCGCCGATCCCGCGCCCAGACGCCTCCCCAACCGATTGAACCGGTTGATCATCGCCAGGAAACCCAGAAAGCCGGGACGCAATGCGTTGGACGGATCCGCAAAGACCCCCCTCGTACCCAGTCCGCCATACATCACACGGCACTGCTCACACTCAAGCGAGAACGACATGTCGATCGGTTGCGAGGCCACGCCGAGCCGGTTGAAGAGGGTCGTGAGGAGGGGGTAGGTGACCTCGTTGTAGACGATGAACCCGGAATCCACCGCTGCCGGACCATCCGGCCCGTCCACGCGGTGAGTATGGGTGTGGCCCCCGATCCGGCGCTCGCGTTCGAAGACGCGCACATCGTGTTTCGGGGCGAGCAGCCAGGCTGCTCCGAGACCCGAGATGCCGGTGCCCACGACTGCTATCCTCATACCCGAAGTTACCCGATATTGGACGTTCATCCCCGCCCGCACGGAGGGGATTCCCCTGGATACACCATGAAACGAGAATCCATCCAGAGGTTCGCCGACCGCGTAAGACGGGGTGAACGATCGGCCCGCGGCCTCGTCGAAGACGCGATCCGCCACCACGAAACCAGCGCCCTCGGCGCCTACATCGTCTTCGACGCCGAGGGCGCGCTCGCCCAGGCGCGGAGGATCGACGACGCCGTGGCGCGCGGCCACGACCCCGGTCCGCTGGCCGGGATCACGGTTTCGGTGAAGGACCTCTACGGCGTCGAGGGTCTCCCCATCCGCGCCGGCACCAGGCGCGAACTCCCCACCCGGTGGCAGCGCGAGGGCTTCCTGGTCCGCGCGGTCCGGCAACTCGGCGCCGTGATCGTGGGCAAGACCCACACGGTCGAACTGGCCTTCGGCGGTGTCGGGTTCAACCCGAACACAGGCACGCCGGTGAACCCGTGGGACGCCACGGACCATCGCGCGCCCGGCGGGTCCTCCGCGGGGGCGGGGGTCAGTCTCTGGGAGGGATCGGCGATGCTCGCGCTGGGAAGCGACACCGGGGGGTCAGTCCGCATTCCGGCGTCGGCGACGGGTGTGGTGGGGCACCGCCATACGACCGGCCGCTGGCCGACGACCGGCGTTGTCCCCCTCAGCACAACACTGGACACGGTCGGACTGCTGACCCACACGGTCGAGGACTCCCGTTACTCGTTCGGTGTGATCGATCGGCTGGCGAACCCCGCAAGTGAACTTGTGAACAGGTCATCGGCTGCCGACAGAACCACGTACTCGGAGGCCGCCGCCACGGACCGCATCACCGATCTCCGTATCGGCGTGCCCCGCTCCAACCTCTGGTCCGGTGCCACGCGCGGCATCACCAGCGTCGTCCGCCGCGCCCTGCACGAACTGGCAGACGCCGGCGCGCACATTCTGGAAGTCGAAGCCCCCGAACTGGACGAGGCGGGCGAACGCTACCTGGCCGGAGAACTGGTGCAACCCGAACGCGTCGAGTCCCTCGAACGCGACCTTCCCGGCTGGATGGCCATCCTGGATCCCACCGTAGGCAAGCGACTCGAGTCCGCGCGCGACGTGAGCGCCGTCGACTACATCGCCATCCTGCGCCTCCGCCACCGCCTCTCGGCCGCCCTCCACACCCGCCTCGAGGCCCAGCGCGTCGACCTCCTCGCCACCCCCACCCTCCCCATCACCCCCCCACCCCTCTCAGCGCTCACGAACCTGGACGTCTACCGCGCGGTCAACCGCGACATGCTCTCGGGCACCGGCCCGGCCGGCATGCTGGACATGTGCGCCGTGAGCCTCCCCGCCGGCCTCGACGAGCAAGGCATGCCCGTCGGTCTGCAGCTGATCGGCCGGACCGGTACCGATCACGACCTGCTGGACCGGGCCGCGGCCGTGGAATCGGTGCTGGGAACCAACGTGGAGCGGCTGGGCTTGCCGCCACGGGTGGCCCTGCCCAAGGAACGATGACGCAGCACTGATCATCAATCGTTATGTTGGTTGCTTCGCGGTCAAGGGAGGGGCGGCATGGTGTCGAAGGAAGAACTCACCGGAATCAAGGACATCGTCGAGCGGGCCTTCGCCGATCATTTCGGCGAGCATGAGGTGAAGATCACTCTCGAGCCGTGGGTGGACCACTACGGGTACGATATCGTTGATGTCGTCTTCGTATTCGACGAGATGCCCAGCGAATTGCGAGGGAGGAGGATGCAGGAGTTCCACGTACAGTTCGACGAGGAAATGATCGCTCGGAACCTACTCATCGACACACTCTTTCGGTTCCATATCCGGGAGGAACTCGAAGAAGCGATGCGGGCTTAGTCGCCGTGAATCCGAGCCACTGGCTGGAAGCCGCCGAGCAGCTCGTTCATGAGGACCGACGTGGAGCCCCGCGGCAGGTCAATCTCCGTTGCGCGGTGAGCATGACCTACTATGCCCTCTTTCACTGGTTGGCCAATTCGGCAGCTGACTCGTTCGCCGGCGCAGCCAGGAAGAAGGACTGGAGTTGGACCCGGGTCTATCGCGGCATCGATCATCCCCCCCTCGGACCCGAGTACCTCTCGATATACCCGCGCACCCGAAACTTCCGCGCCGTGTTCGCCGAACTCATGTAGCGGATCTTGCCGAATACGGGCCGCTCCGGCCCCCACGCGCGGTCGTGGAGACCA
>JAPPGM010000073.1:24237-56747 GCA_028874995.1 Gemmatimonadota bacterium
ACACCGGTTGAACCCCAGCTCCCGCCAGGTGACGAGCTGGTCGAGGAACGCCTCGGAGCTCTCGGTCATGCCCCACCATCCGGCGCGGTGTCCTTTGGTGTCTTCGGCCAGGTCGTCACGGGTCCAGCCCTCGCGCGCGGCGATTTGCGCAAGGACCTCGTGCGCGGAGACATGGCCGAAGTGCAGGTACGGTGACAACCCGCTGGTGGCGTCGTGCTCCGGGCGGTTTCGTTCTGTGGCGTAGCTCGCCAACCGCGAGTCGACGAAGGATGAAAGCCGCGCCTCAGCGGCACCTGCCCCTCCTCGTACTTCGGCAGGACCGATCTCGTGATCGATCGGGAGGTGCGCGATCAACGCCGCCGGGTCCCCAAGGTTGGCGCTGGGCCACTGTTTGAGGACCTCCGCGGGGATCGCAACCGTCTCGTGCGGCTGAAGGGCGGCCAGCGGGTCCGGGGCGGGAGCCTCCGGCAAGTGCCCGGGGAGCTCCCGTTGCAGAAAGCGCCGGAACGCGTGTGCGGTAGCAAAGGTGCGGTCCGCCACGCGCATCGGAAGCAGGCCGTTCGAGTCGACGGCCTCAAGGCGGACCGGCAGGCGCGGCGCGACCGACCTCAGCATGCGGGGCAGGAAGAACGCCGGATAGTCGTCGGTCACTACAACCGCCGCCCCGGCGGCCAAGGCCTCCAAGAGCCCTTTCCCGGCGCCGTCCCTGGGCTCGACATACGGATAGCAGGCCACACCCTTCCGCTTCAGGCGCGCCTGGTTGTCCACCATTCCATCGATCACAAACCGGTGGAACCTGTCGCACGCCCACCGGTATCCCGCGCGCAGCGGTTCCAGCACCAGGAGCGGCAGACGAAGCGCATTGCTGTGCTCAACCGCCCGCTGAAGCGCGAAGTTCCACCGCGTGCGCCGGGAAGCGGTCATCCAGTACAGCACGAAATCGGCACTGGCAGCCAACGGGGCGTCGTTGGCGCGAGTGATGCGGACTGCCGGTGTCGCTGGTGAACCAGGGGCCGGTTGGGACATGGGCCTATCTCCGGTTGTGGGCTGGGTCCTACCGCCGCAGCGCCCCGATCACCTCCGCCAGCACCGCCACCGCAATCTCCTCCGGCGTGCGCGCCCCGATCGGCAGCCCGATCGGTCCATGGATCCGGTCCAGGACCTCGGCCGAGAATCCCCCCTCCCCCAACCTCTCCCGCCTGGCACCCTGCGTCTTCCGGCTACCCAGCGCTCCCACGTAGAACGCGTCGCTCTGCAGGGCCGCGATCAGCGCGGGGTCGTCGATCTTCGGATCGTGGGTGAGCGCGACCACGGCGGTGCGGCCGTCCAGCGCCAGCCCGGCCATCGCGCGGTCCGGCCACTCCTTCACCAGAACCGCCTCGGGAAAGCGGTCCACCGTCGCGAACCCCTCACGCGGGTCGAGTACGGTCACTCGAAAGCCCGCCAACGCCGCCATCGGGACCAGCGCCTGCGCGATGTGTACCGCCCCCACGACGATCAGCCGCGGGGCCCGGATGTACGGACGCAGGAAGACCGGCCCGTCCCCCGTCTCCACCGTCCGAGATTCGCCGACCCTGAGCACATCGGCCAGCACTCCTTCGTCCACGCCGAGGCCATCCGAGCCACGACCGGCCTCGATCAGCTCCTGAGCCCCGTCGCCCAGCCGCGTCGCAAGCACCACATCGCACCCCGACTTCTGTGCCGCGACAAGTTCGCGCAACACTTTCGCATTCATTCGCGAGGCCTCCTCGGCCCGGTTCCAGGACCGGACTGCGGCAACCACATCCGCCTACGCCCCTCCGAGAATCCTGCCGGCGAGAAACGCGTTCACAGCGCTCACGTCGGTCCCCTTGGCGAAGGACAACTCGCATATCCCGAACCCGCAGCCGCTCACCTTCAACTCGGCGTCGAGATCCAGCCTGCCGGAGTTCTCCAGCGAGAAAGCCGTGATCGATTTCCAGGGGATGGAAATGACCGCGACCTTCTTCCCCCTGATCCCCTGCGGATCGAGCACGATCATCCTGAGATCGGTGAACACGAGCGCGTCCCGCGCACCCTTGAACTCCATTCGCACCTCTTCGCCCTCCAGGAGGAAGTCCCGGTAGCGCTCGGCCGATGTGCCGATCCGGACCGCGCCGCCGACGTACATGTCGTCGAAGAGTGTCGTCTGTCGCTGCTCTGCCATTTACCCGACCTCCATTCGGTACCCCGGGTCCCGTGTCATCAGCGCTTCGCTGGCAACCCACAAATGGGATGGATGCGCCGTCTCGTTCAAACCACCGGCTCCACAAACAGATGCACCCTCCCCCCGCAAGCCAGCCCCACCTCCCACGCCATCTCGTTGGTCACCCCGAACTCCAGCGTGCGGGGCTCGCCCGACTCGATCACCTCGAGCGCCGTCTGGATCACCGCGCCCTCGATGCACCCCCCCGAAACCGACCCCGCGAAGTCCCCGTTGGCGGCGATCACCATGTGACTCCCGGCGCGGCGCGGGGCCGATCCCCAGGTGCGCGTGACCGTCGCGAGGGCGATCCGGCGGCCCTCGTCCAGCCACTCGGCGGCTTGCGCGAGGACCGGATCGGCGTTCGTGTGTCTGCTGTTCGAAGGGTCCATGGGACCGGAAGCTAACCTCCCGGCGAGGCGGGCAACATTGGCGGCCAACTCAGGCGACGAACTCCACCAGGCCGTGATCCGGGATCACTTCCGGCGGCCCCGAAATCGTGGTGCCCTGGACCCGCCCGCTGCCAGCGGCCACGCCCACAATCCCTTCTGCGGGGACACGGTCAGGATCTGGGCTCTCGTTGACGGCGACCGCATCGCCGACGTGACCTTCGATGGCCGCGGCTGCTCGATCTCCCAGGCTGCCGCATCGATGCTCACCACGCTGGTGAAGGGGAAGCAGGTTGCGGCTGTCGAAGCGTTGCGGCAGGCGTTCGCCGATGGACTGGCCCCCGACGGACCCGCGCTCCCGAAGGAACTGGGTGACCTGCGGTCGCTGGCCGGTGTGAAGCGCTTCCCCAGCCGGGTGAGATGCGCGGTGCTGCCCTTCGACGCGCTGGAGGAGGCGTTGCGCGGAGGTTGAGAAGACCCCTGGGATACCGTGCTACCCCAACCCCACCGCCCCCTCCAGGTCCTCGTGCAGGAACGCCGACTCCATCCGGTCCGACTCCCGTCGCGAAGCACCTATCTCTGCCGCCACCTCCCGCCACCCCCCGACCGCCCCACCCACCTCGCCTGCGATTCCTCGCGCCTCGCGCACCCCGATCCCGTAGTACCCCGCGGTCGCCAGCGCAAGATCCAGCGACGCCGTCCCATCGTGCTCGTCGATGTTCGTTGCGAGCACACGGGCACGTTCATCCGTGGGTGTCGGGTTCAGATCGAAGGCCGGCGACAGGCGCCATCCCAGGCCCCGGTCGTACAGGAACCCGTGGTTGCGCAGGTGGTCGTCAGTGTTCGAGACCAGAACGCTGAAGACCACACGTCTCCACAATTCCTCGAGATCCTTTCTGGGGGCTGCCCCGTGCGACCTTAGCGCGTCGGCGATCTCCAGGTACGAGCGCCGCTCGCTGTCGGCAGCCCCCAGCATGCTCATCGCCGAAAGGAAGGGGACGCGCCAACCACCCCCGCGATCGAAGCGTCGCAGGACCAGGATGCGCCGCCCACCCACCCTTTCGACGCGCCAGTCCGATACCGCAATCCCGGCCTTCTTCGCCAAAGCGAGCGCCACCGCCTCCCACAGCACGACGTCGCGGTCGTCGTTCGCGTGGGGGAACTTGGCGATCGCGAGCCCGCCATCCCGATCCCGGATCGCCGCCTTCGGGCGGGCACCACCCAGGGACGATCCGGGGCCGATGAGAAGCCGCAAGTCCTCGTCCATTTCATCCCGCCGGGTTACCCGGTGGCAGGCGGAAAGAAGCCGGCCCAATTCGACGAGCGACGGAACGCGGCCGGGTCGCGGTTCAGCCAGGAAAGGGCCATCACGGTCGGCCCGGAACCGCAGGGCACCAACGCGGAGTTCGTCGTCCACGAGGAGCAGGAAGTCGGACTCGAAGAGTGTGCGGGGAGGTCGCTTCTCCACTCTCGCCCGCCGGATTTCGGCGCGCCGCAACAGGACGCGCCCCCACCGGTCGGGAGCCGAGTCGCCGATCGCGCCAAAGAGGGCCTTGCGGGTATGGAATGCGCCGGGCCCACTCGCAAGCGCCGGCTCGAGGGAATAGCGGTCGGGGCACCGCAGCCATGCGCGGTCGTATTCGAAGGACGCACTCTCGCGACCCCTGCGTACCCGGACCCATAGACGGCACACCAGGACGGGCACTCCCCGCATGTCCGCGTGGACCCGAATCTCGCGTTCCATCGCGGCGGGCCCCTACCGGCCCGCGGTCCGTCCTCGCCCACCGCTCCCGCGAGGCACCCGGACGCGCTGCGGAAGCCGTTCCTCCAGGAGATCGAGCCCGAGGACGTCGCGGCTGCGGTCGGCCAGTTCCGCAATTCCGTCGTGCAGGCCGAGCACGAACAGTACGGTCGAATAGTTGCCCATCGAGACGCCGGGGTCGCCGCGTTCGATCCTGTGCAGCGTGGTTCGGCTGATCAGCGCCCGCTCCGCAAGCGTCACCGTGCGGATGCGCCGTCGCAGCCGGGCGTCCCTGATGTCGTGGCCGAGCTTCCTGAGCAGGCGCAGAACCGGGAGCGGAATGGTGCTCTGGATGGTTGGCATTGTAGTGACCAGTATAATAGACGATAAAGAGTAGATAGTAAGCTATTATGGTCTGTATAAGAAGACAAGCCGACCGCCCGTCCGGTCGTCAATCGTCGCGAGTCTTGCCTCGGGTCTCCACCCCCACTACCATCCTCACCACAACACAATTCGGCCGGAGGGGCCAACGGAAGCCGGTGCAAGTCCGGCGCGGCCCCGCCACTGTGAGAGGCCCGGGAACACCCGGAACGCCTGCCCGGCACGCCACTGGGATCCACCTGCGATCCCGGGAAGGCGGGCCAGGCGCCCTCAAGCCAGGAGACGTGCCCATCCGGCGCCCACACGCCGTCCGCGGCCTGACGCCCGCAGATCGCCAAACGCCTCCGCGGGGAGGTGAGGGTAGTGGCAGCCGGTGACAACGGCCCCTGACCCGGGGACCTCACCGCTGCCCGATGCCGCGGCTTCTCCCTCTTTCTTCCGCGCGGGGAGGGAGAGCCAGAATGAAACACCGCGCCACCCCCGCCGCAACGGCCACCATCGCCACCCTCGTCCTGGTCGCCGCGCTACCGCCAGCCCACCTCAAGGCCCAGGATCCCATCGAACTCGAGGGCCTCGTGGTCACCGCCAACCGCTGGGCCGAGCCCGCGTGGACCGTGGCCGCCCACGCGACCGTCATCGAGGGGATCGCACTGCGGCGCGCCGGAATCGAGTACGTTGCCGACGCGCTCCGGCGTGCGCCGGGAATCGCGGTGGTCCGCAACGGATCCTTCGGGGCCGTCACCTCGGTCTTCCTGCGCGGCGGCGAGTCGGACTACGTCCAGGTCCTGATCGACGGCGTCCCCGTCAACGAACCCGGCGGCGCTTTCGACTTCGGGTCACTGTCCACCGACAACATCGAACGCATCGAGATCATCCGGGGCCCCGCTTCGGCGCTCTACGGCTCGGACGCGGTAAGCGGGGTCATCCAGATCTTCACGCGCCGGGGCTCCGGCCCTGCGCGGGGCACCCTGTCCTTCACCGCGGGCAGCTTCGCCACCCGCCGCTGGCGGGGCACGCTCTCGGGAGGAACCGACGCCCTCTCCTACGCCTTCTCCGTGGGCCGCAACGATACCGACGGCATCCTCGAATACAACAACGAGCACCGCCGCACCACCTTCACCGGCCGCGTGCAGGGACAACTCGGACCCCGCACCGACGCCACCCTGAGCGTCCGCTACGACGACCGCCGCTTCAACTTCCCCACCGACGGCTCCGGCGCCCTCGTCGACCGCAACGCCTACACCTACGGCGACGCTCTCACCCTGCACCTCGACGCCGGCCGCCGCTGGAGCGACGCCTTCGAAACCCGCTTCACCTTCGACGTCAACGAGACCGACCGCGGCAGCGACGACGCCCCCGACGGTCCGGCCGACACCCTGGGCTTCTTCGGCTACACCAACCTGAACGACATTCGGCGGACGGGCGGCGGCGCGCGTGCTGTCTGGCGCCCGGCCGGCGGCACCGTGCTCGCCGCCGGATATGAGCTGGAGCAGCAGTCCATCCGCGCCTTCAGCCGGTCCTTCTCCCAGTACGGGCCGAGTGCGTCCAACTCCGAGAACGATCGGCGCAACCACGCGGCGTTCACGCAGTTGTCGTGGCAGCGGGGCGGGTTGGCGCTGAACGGCGGGGTGCGGGCGGAAAGCAACGAGCGCTTCGGCACGGCGGCCACATGGAAGATGGGCGCAGCCTGGCAGTCCGCGGCCCAACGCACGCGCCTGCGGGCGGCAGCCGGGACGGGGATCAAGGAGCCCACCTTCTTCGAGACGTACGCGGCCGGGTTCACAAGGGGCAACCCCGACCTCGAGCCCGAGCATTCGACCAGCTTCGAGGCGGGGCTGGACCAGGATCTCGGCGGCGGTGCGCGCCTGTCGCTGACGGGATTCAGCCAGAGCTACCGCGACCTGATCCAGTACACCTTCTCGCCGCCGACCCAGGGCGGCCCCAACTATCACAACGTCGCGCGGGCGCGGAGCCGGGGAGTGGAGGCGGAGGGTGTCGTGGACGCAGGTCCGGTTCAACTCACGGCGAACTACACCTGGCTCTACACAGAGGTGGAGGACGCGGGCTTCCACGAGGGAGAGGGGGCGACCTTCGTGGCGGGCGAACCGCTGCTCAGGCGGCCGAAGCACACCGCCGGCGGGTCGGCATCCGTGCAGGTCGCGGCGGCGGCGCGGTTCGAGGTGGGCCTGCGCCACACGGGCGAGCGGGCGGACCGCGACTTCTCCACCTGGCCCGCGACCCCGGTGACGCTGCCCGCCTACACCGTGGTGGACCTGGCGGCGGAGATCGAGGTCGTGGGGGCGCGGGCGGGGAGACCGGGCTTCGAGTTGACCGTGCGTGCCGAGAACCTGATGGGCGCCGAGTACGAGGAGGTGTGGGGATTTGCCGCGCCGGGGCGTGGCTTGTACGTGGGTGGGAGGGTGGTGGTGGGCGGGAGCGGATGAGGTGACTCGCGACAGGGATGCTGACCAGGCGTTGACCCCACTGGTTTACCGTGAAAGTCGGAAGTTCCACGAACCGTTGACTTCTGAGTATGTTTCCGAGTAGCTGCCCGACCGGCAAACCCGTCGTCGACGGAAAGACCGCCTCGCATGGACCTCACCGAAATACTCCGCAGGCCCGAGGGGAAGACCCTGGAGTTCAAACGGGACCTGTCGTCACCCGCGGGGTTCCTCCGCACCGTGGCCGCATTCGCCAACACCGCCGGTGGGACCATCGTGATCGGTGTCGCGGATCGAACGAGGGACGTACGCGGAGTCGGCGACCCCCTGGCGCTGGAAGAGCGCGCCGCCAGCCTGATCAGCGACTCGATTCAGCCCAGACTGCTTCCGGATCTCGAGGTCATCGGCTTCCGCGACCGCCAACTGCTCGCCGTTCGCGTCTATCCGAGCCCGTCAAGGCCGCACTTCATCAAGCGCAAGGGTCGCCGAAGCGGAACCTATGTGCGCGTCGGCTCCACCAACCGGCAGGCCGACGCCCAGCTCATCGCCGAGATGCAGCGCTTCGCCATCGGCGAGGCCTTCGACCAGTGGCCGATGCCGGAAGTGAACTCGGAAGCGATCGACTTCCGAGCAGCTTCCGAGTCCTTCGCGCCCGTGCGGAAGCTGTCGCGCAGGAACCTGGAGACCCTGCGACTTCTGACCCCCCACCAGGGTCGCCTCGTGCCGACCATCGGCGGGATGCTCCTCTTCGGACACTCCCGTCTGGACCACTTCCCCGACGCGTGGATACAGGCGGGGCGCTTCGCCGGAACGGACAAGGCGACCATCCTGGATCACGTCCGGCTCGAGATGCACCCCATCCGGGCCATCGAGGAAGCGGTGGCGTTCGTCGAGAAGCACTCCATGCGCGGCGCGGTCATCGGCAGGGTCCGGCGCCGCGACCGCTGGAATCTGCCGCCCGAGGCGGTCCGCGAAGCGATCATCAATGCGGTCGTCCACACGGACTACTCGCAGAAGGGCGCGCCGATCCGCGTCGCGATCTTCGACGACCGGCTGGAGGTCGAGAACCCGGGACTCCTTCCCTTCGGCCTCACCCTCGAGGATCTGCCGCTCGGGGTGTCCAAGTTGCGCAACCGGGTGCTGGGGCGGGTCTTCCACGAACTCGGGCTGGTCGAGCAGTGGGGCAGCGGCGTTCAGAGGATGATCTCGGCGTGCCGGGAACAGGGGCTTCCCGCACCGGTTTGGGAGGAAGTCGCGTTCAGGCTCCGGGTCACCCTGCGGATCGAACGGATCCGGGTGCCGGCGGTCGATGCGAAGGACCGGACGATCCTCGACCTGCTCGAAGGGGACGAGGGGCGCCACACCCGGGATATCGCCGAGGCGATCGGGCTCTCGACGCGTGCCACGCGCACTCGGCTGGCGCGGCTCGTGAAGCGCGGGCTGGTGCGTGAGGTGGGAACGGGGCCGCACGATCCCCGGCGCAGGTACTTGATCGCGTTGGATTGAGCGCGGGCCGGGCGGAGACTCCGAGCGCCGGCAACCACCTGGTGACGCGGCGCCGATCGCCGCGCGTTAGATTCCTTCGACTCAGACGCGAGAGCAGGACGACATGGTGGCCCAGGAAAGTCTGTCGAGAATCAGGACCATTGTGGAGCGTGCCTACGCCGACCATTTCGGCGCCCACGAGACGGAGCTCACGATCAAGCCGTTCGTGGATCATTACGGGTACGACATGGTGGATGTCATCTTCGTGTTCGACGAGATGCCGCCGCCGCCCAGGATGGGGGGCGGCGAGTTGCTGGATTTCCAGGAACAGATCCGCGACGCGATGATCGAAGAGGACCTGCTCATCGACATCGGCTTCCACTATCACCTGCGGGCGGAACTGGAAGAGGCGATGGCGGAGGCGACGGGCTATGAACCCTGAACACTGGCTCGATGCTGCCGAACAGCTTCTCCATGAATCGCGACCCGGGGCGCCTCGCCAGGTCAACCTTCGATGCGCCGTGAGTCTCGTGTATTACGCCCTCTTCCACTGGCTGGCGAATTGCGCCGCCGACACGCTCGCCGGTGCTGCGAAGCCGCGGGACCGCAGCTGGACACGGGTCTATCGCGGTCTCCATCATCACCAGGTGCGCAAGCAATGCCGCGTGGAACGACTGCCCGGCGGTCTTCCATCATCGATCCGCCGGTTTTCCGCGGAGCTCGTTGTAATGCAGGCCAGCAGGCACCAGGCCGACTACGACCCGGACACGCGGTTCTCCAAGGGCGACGTTACGGTCTTCCTGGCGACAGCGAATCGTCTCCTTCGGGATCTCCAGGGTACGACGCCCGCCGAAAGACGGGCTCTCGCCATACACGTGCTGTTCAGGGAGCGGGCCGCCTGAGCGGGAAGCCGGGCGAGCCCGAGGGACGGGGATTGCTGGCAACCGGGCCTTCCCCGCGCTAATGTAACGGGCCCAATCACCCGATCAGAATGCCGCCCACAGCACCGAGAATTGCCATGAACAAGGGCCTTGCCACACCTGCCCCATCCCGCATCCCCAGCCTGCTCGCGGCCCTCTTCGCCCTAGCCGCCGTGGCCACGCCTTCCACCCCCGCCACCGCCCAGCTCACCACCCCCGAGGAGCAGTTCGGCTACCGCATCGGCACCGACTACCAACTCATCAACTACCAGGGCCTCACCGGGTACTGGCAGCTCCTCGCCCGCCAATCCGACCGCATGACCCTGGAGTCGATCGGCAAGACCGAGGAGGGACGCGAACAGTGGATGGCAACGATCACCTCGCCCGCCAACCGGCCAAACTTGGAGCGCTACAAGGGGATCGCGCGACGCCTCGCACAGGCCGAAGGCATCACCGAGGCAGAGGCCCGCGCGCTGGCAGCCGAAGGCAAGGCCGTGGTCTGGATCGACGGGGGACTGCACGCGAGCGAGCTGCTCGGCATTCAGCAGCTCATGGAGCTCGTGTGGCAGATGGTGAGCCGCGACGACCCCGAGACGATGCGCTTCCTGGACGAGGTCATCCTCCTGGCGGTGCACGCCAACCCGGACGGCCACGCCCTGTACGCCAACTGGTACATGCAAAACGACGACCCGCTCGAGCGCTCCACGCGCGGCATCCCGGTCCTCTACCAGAAGTACGCCGGGCACGACAACAACCGCGACTTCTACATGGCCTCGCTCGCCGAGAGCGAGAACATGAACCGGGTCATGTACCGCGAGTGGTTCCCGCAGATCGTCTACAACCACCACCAGACGGGGCCGTCGGGCACGGTCATGTTCGCGCCGCCCTTCCGGGATCCGCCGAACCACAACCTCGACCCGATCATCATCACCAGCCTGGACCAGGTCGGGTCGGCCATGCACCACCGTTTCGTCGTCGAAGGCAAGGGCGGCACCACGATGCGGAGCGGCGCCGGCTACTCCACCTGGTGGAACGGCGGCCTGCGCACCACGCCCTACTTCAAGAACATGATCGGCCTGCTCACCGAGACCATCGGCCACCCCACGCCGATCGAGATCCCCTTCCTGCCCAACCGCCAGCTCACCCACGGCGATCTGCCGCTCCCCGTCACGCCGGGCAGGTGGCACTTCCGGCAGTCGGTCGACTACTCGCAGACGGCCAACCGGGCCGTGCTCGACTACGCGTCGCGCAACCGCGAGCACCTCCTCTTCAACATCTGGCGCATGGGGATGAACTCGATCGAGCGGGGCAGCCGCGACTCGTGGACGGTGCTCCCCAGCTGGATCGACCGGGTGGCCGAGGAGGTCGGCGCACGGGGTTCACAGGAGGAGTACGAGCGGTATCTGCGCGACCCGGACAAGCGCGACGCCCGCGGGTACATCCTGTCCGCCGACCAGCGCGGCTTCCCCACCGCGACCCGCTTCGTGAACGCGCTGCTCAAGGGCGGCGTGAAGGTGCACCGGGCGGTGGCCGACTTCAACGTGGCCGGGAAGGACTACCCGGCGGGCTCGTACGTGGTGACCGCGGCACAGGCCTTCCGGCCGCATGTGATCGACATGTTCGAGCCGCAGAACCACCCGGACGACTTCCAGTACCCGGGCGGGCCGCCGATCGCGCCCTACGACAACGCCGGGTGGACGCTGGCGCTCCAGATGGGGGTCGAGTTCGACAGGGTTCTGGACGGGTTCAGCGGTCCCTTCGAGGAGATCGAGTGGCTGGCGGAGCCGATGGCGGGGGTTGTGGCGGGGATCGAGTCGCCGGTGGGCTATGTGGTGGACCACGTCAACGCGGCTTTCACCGCGGTGAATCGGGTGCTGGCGAGCGGCGGGCAGGTGTTCTGGGTTGAAGGGACACTCGACGCGGAGGGAATGTCGCTGGAGCCGGGGGCGTTCTACATCCCCGCGGCGGCCGTTACACGGTCGCAGGTCGAGGAATGGGCCACCGAGCTGGGCGTCACCTTCCACGGGGTCGCGGCCAGGTCCGCGGGCGCCATGTTCGAGCTGACCAACGCGCGCGTCGGTCTCTGGGACCGCTACGGCGGCTCGATGCCTTCCGGCTGGACGCGCTACATACTGGAGGACTTCGAGTTCAACTTCGAGGTGATCTATCCGCCCGAGATCGACACGGGTTCGCTCAACGACCGTTTCGACGTGATCATCCTGCCCGACGGCGCGATGGGCGGCGGGCGCGGCTTCCGCTTCGGCGGCGGGCCCGGCGACGATTTCCTGGCGAGCCTGCCGGATTCGTTGCGCGCACGCGTCGGCTCGCTGAGCGACGACACGAGCCTGCCCGCGCTGCGCGAGTTCATCGAGAACGGCGGCGCGGTGATCGCGATCGGGTCGTCCACCGCGCTGGGCCCGGATCTCGGCCTCCCCCTCGCCAACTACATGGTGGGCGACGACGGCCGCCCGCTCGGCCGGGACGACTACTTCACCCCCGGTTCGATCCACGACATCCGCGTCGAGCACGCCAGCCCGGTCACGCATGGACTGGGCGACCGGGTGCGCGTGCTGCACAGCCACAGCCCCGTCTATCAAATCGAGGAGGGCGCGGCCAACGTGCGGCGCCTGGCCTGGTACGACTCGGCGGCACCTCTGGTTAGCGGGTGGGCCTGGGGACAGCAACACCTCGAAGGCGGCACCAGCATGATCGAGGCCCACATCGGGTCCGGAAAGCTCTTCCTCTTCGGGCCGAAGATCACCTTCCGGTCTCAGTCCCATGGGACCTTCCCGCTGCTCTTCAACGGCATCCACTACGGGGCGGCGAAGCGGCCTGGGCCGGTGAGTTGAGGGGCCGCCACCAGCCCGCGCCGAGGGTTCTGCCGAAGCCTTGACGGAGCCCCCGCAGTCGGCACCGGCCGGCAACCCGTCCGATACTCCGGCCGAAACGCAACCGGAACAGGAGCCTCTGAACCCTTTCGAGGCACTCCGCACCCGCACGCTCATACCGTGGATGATCCTGGGGGGTGTGCTCCTCCTTGCGGCCGTGTATCTCGCCTCCCTGGTCACGCCACTGGATCCCGGCGACCCGGCGACCGAAGACGTCGCGTTCATGCTGTCGCTCTTCGGCGCGCTGCTGGCGTGGATCGTGTGGGCTTGCCGGCGTGCCGGAGTCAGCTTGCGCCGGCTGGTGGGCAGGATCCCGGCAGGGCACAACTGGTGGACTACCCTGGGCCTGCTGATCGTGACCATGGCCTTCTCGATCGGGTCGGGGGCCATCGTCAACTACGGCCTGGCCGTGGCCGCCCCGGGGGTCCTCGAGTTTCTGCTCGAGGCGGTCGAGCCCAACCCGCCGCTCGCCTACCATGTGGCCATGGCCGTCGTAGCCGTGGTCCTTGGGCCGGTGATCGAGGAACTGCTCTTTCGGGGAGTCCTGCTCAATCGCTGGGCGGCGAAGTGGAGCGTCGCCAGGGCCGTGGTGGCAACCTCGGTCGCCTTCGGAATCCTGCACGGGAATCCGGTCGGCGTCACCGTGGCGGGCCTTGTCATGGCCGTCCTCTATCTCAGGACCGGGACGCTTCTGGTCCCCATCGCGTTTCATGCCGCGAACAATCTCGTCGCGAGGATCCTGGGGTTCATGATGGGTCCGCCGGAGCCCTTGGATGTGGCAGTCGAGATCCAGGGAATCCGTGACGCGGCGCTCTGGGGGGTTGCCATCGTGGCCGTGACACTGCCGGTACTGGTGTGGTATCTGCGGCGGCATTGGCCCTCGCGGGGGGCACGAATTCCGTATCTTACGGATTATCGTGAGGCGGAAACCTCGGGAATTGCGGAAAATCCGTAAATTCCGTACTTTGAGAGCATGTCCAGACCAACCGGATCATCCAACCGCTCGCGGGTTGTGAGCGCCACCGAGGCCGCGAAGAAATTCGGCGAGGTCCTGGCGCGAGTGCGCGAGGAACGCGCGGTCTACGTGGTGGAGCGGCGCGGAAAGCCGGTCGCCCGGATCGTCCCGGTGGAGGAAAAGGTCTTTACGGAAGCGGACTTCGTCGAACTGATCCGTTCTGGCGCGATCCCCTCGGCAGGGGCGGAGTACCAGCGCGCGGTTGAGGAAGGGATCGCGTTCTTCAACCGACCCGAGGTGCCGAAGAGTCCTTGGGAACGCTACTAGACGCGAGCGTCCTGATCGCCGCGGAGCACGGCCTGCTTCCTGAAGAACGCGTGTTCGCGAATCCGGGTCGGGAGAACGGATTGATGGCCATTGCCGCCATTACCGCGGCGGAAATGCTCCATGGCCTTCACCGTGTAGGTGGTTCCCACCGTGTCAGAGCGGGAGAATTCGCCCGGTTCTGGATGGAGGCGCTGCCCGTGATCCCCTTCGATCTTGAAGTCGCCAAGGTGCACGCGACCCTTGGGGCCCATCTGGCCCGTGCCGGCACTCCACTCGGCGCGCACGACCTCATGGTCGCGGCCACCGCCGTGCACCTCGGCTACCGCGTGGCAACCCGTGACCGGCGCAGCTTCCACCGGGTTGACGGCCTGACGGTGGAGTACTGGTGAAGCCGAAGCCGGGCGACCGACAACCCGCATGACCCGGGTCGCCGCGATCGACGCCGGGTCGAACGCCATCCGCTTCGTTGTCGCCGACTTCGACGGACCGCTCTCGTACACCATCGTCCACAAGGTCCGGGAGCCGATCCGGCTCGGTCACAACGTCTTCACCCAGGGTGGTCTCGACGAGGACACCATGGACCTCGCGGTCGCGGCCTTCCGCCTCTTTCGCCGTCACATCGACGCGCTCGGTGTAGAGCGGTTCCGCGCCGTCGCCACCAGCGCGACCCGCGAAGCGGCGAACCGGGACATGTTTCTGGACAGAATCCACGTGCGCACGGGCATCACCCTGGAGCCGATCAGCGGAAAGGAGGAGGCTCGCCTCGTCCACCTGGCCGTCGGCAGCCGCGTCGACCTGTCGGAGGGCCGCTGGATACTGGTCGACCTGGGTGGCGGCAGCGTAGAGGTGTCGCTGGTGGACGAGACAGGCATCCTCTGGAGCGAGTCCTACCAGGTCGGCACGGTCCGGCTCCTGGAGACCCTGACCGCCGCGCGGGGCTGCCACGACTCGCTGCTCGCCTGGGTGCGCCTCCAGTTGCGTCCCCTCACCATCCCTCCTCCAAACGGGTATCCGGGCCCCACCGCCTTCGCCGCGACCGGCGGCAACATCGAAGCCATCGCCGGGCTGGCGCTCAGCTACCTGGATCCCCTCAAGATCGCGATCCTGCCCTCCAACCGGCTCGACGCAGTGATCCACATGCTCTCCGAGATGACCGTGCCCGAGCGGATCCACGAACTGCAGCTGCGCCCCGACCGCGCCGACGTGATCCTGCCCGCGGCGCTGGTCTACCGGCACTTCGCGCACATGGTGGGCACGGGGCAGGTCGTGGTGCCGAGCGTGGGGGTCAAGGAGGGGGTGTTGCTGGATGTGGCGGCGCGGGCGATGGCCCCTACTTCGCCAGATGCCGTATCTGCTGAATCGCCACCGACAGCCCCGCGAGGCTGATCGGCTCCTCCGCCTCCACCTCCTCCAGGATCTGGTGGAACCGGTCCATCTGGGCGTCGTCACCCCCGAACCCCAGCACCCCCGCCAGCATCCCCTCTCCGTCGAGGGCGCCCGCAGTCAGATTGCGGCGGATCGCCCCCAGGTCGTTGATCAGGCCGAGCGCCCAACGCTGTTGCCACTTGCCCTCCCCGCTCGTTCTCTCGATGCAGGCCACGAGCCACGGAATGCGTAGCTCCTCGGTCACCCAGTAGTACATGCGGGCAGCCGCTACCGGGTCGGTACCGCTGTCGCGGGCCAGGCGCAGGATCTCGAGCAGATGGTCCAGGAAGCGCAGAGCGACGAGGTTGCGCACGAACGCCTCGTCGCCCACCTGCGGCATGAGTGCGGCCACCCGGTTCTGGAATTGCTCCCGGTCCTCGCCGGCAACGATCTCGTGGAATTTCTCCCTTAGCGCCTCGAGGCCCTCCAGGCTCCCCTCGATCAGCGAGCTGGTGGGCTCTTCGGGATCGCAGTTGGCGAGCACCCAGCGGGTTGTGCGCTCCAGTACCCGCGCCAGCCCCATCGTGAAGCGATAGGTGACCGCGGCCGACATGCCTTCCTTTCCGGAACGGATCTTCTCCAGCAACGAGTCATGGCGGGTCAGCCTGGCCGCGACGAGCCAGGCGCGCGCGATCTCCACGGCGTCCCGGCCGGTCTCGCGCACCAGCCGGCCGATGAACGCGGAGCCCATCAGGTCGACCAGGTCGTTGGTCAGTTGGCAGGCGACGATCTCGCGGCGCAGGCGATGATTGACCGCCAGCTCGCGCGGGACGGCCTCGACCGCCGCGGGCGGGAAGTATTCGAAGAAATAGTCCTCGGCGGAGGGGTCGTCGGGGAGATCCGAGGCGAGGAGCGCCGCTTTCAGGTGCAGCTTGGCGTAGGAGAGCAGGACCGACAGCTCCGGCCGGGTGAGGGACTGGTTGGCTTCCTTGCGGGCCGTGAGCTCGTCCCAGGAGGGGAGTCCCTCGGCGTCGCGGTCGAGGAGGCCGATGCGGCTCAGGTCGCCCATGAGCGCCCAGTAGTGGTCCATGCCGCGGCGTGCGCGGTACTCGTCCAGCGAGATGGCCTGGCAACCGGTCTCATTGTCCCGCACGACGAGGCCGGCGACGGTGTCGGTCAACTGCTCGAGCAGCCGGTTCCGCTCGTCGCGCGTGACCAGGCCCGCGTTCATCGCCTGTTTCAGGAGGATCTTGAGGTTGACCTCGCGGTCGGAGAGGTTCACGCCGCCGGAGTTGTCGAGCGCGTCGGTGTTGATGCGGCCGCCACCGAGCGCGTATTCGACCCGTGCCGCCTGGGTGAACCCAAGGTTGCCGCCCTCGCCCACGACCTTCACGCGGAGAGCCTTGACATCGATGCGCACCGCGTCGTTCGAGGCGTCGCCCGCGTCGGCGTGGCTCTCGGCGCCGGCCTTGACGTACGTGCCGATCCCACCGTTCCAGAGCAGGTCGACGGGTGCGGCGAGGACGGCCCGGATGAGGCTCTCGCCGTCCAGGGTGGCTTCGTCGGCGCGTAGGCCGAGCGCGTTGCGGGCCTCCTCGGTGAGCTCCACCGACTTGGCGCCACGGGGCACGATCATCCCGCCGGCGGACAGCTTGTCCCTGTCGTAGTCGTCCCACGTGGAACGACGCTTGTGGAAGAGGCGTTCGCGTTCTTGAAAGGATGTTTCGGGGTCCGGGTCGGGATCGATGAAGACGTGCCGGTGATCGAAGGCCGCGACGAGGCGGGTCTGGCGCGACAGCAGCATGCCGTTGCCGAAGACGTCGCCGCTCATGTCGCCGATCCCCGCCACCGTGAAGGGTTCCTTCTGGATGTTGCGCCCCATCTCCTGGAAGTGCCGCTTGACCGACTCCCAGGCCCCCTTGGCGGTGATCCCGACCTCCTTGTGGTCGTACCCGTTCGAGCCGCCCGAGGCGAAGGCGTCGTCGAGCCAGAAGTCGTATTCGGCGGCAACCGCGTTGGCGGTGTCCGAGAAAGGGGCGGTCCCCTTGTCGGCGGCGACGACCAGGTAGGGGTCGAAGCCGTCGTGGCGGATCACGCCCTCGGGCGGTTGGTTCTCGCCGTCGAGGTTGTCCGTGATGTCGAGCAGCCCCCGCATAAGGGTGCAGTACTGCTCGCGTGCCTCGTGCGCCATCGCCTCGCGCTCGGGAAACAACCGGAGACAGACGAACCCCCCCTTCGACCCGCTCGGCACGATCACCGCGTTCTTCACCACCTGTGTCAGCACCAGTCCCATCACCTCGGTACGGAAGTCGTCGGGGCGGTCCGAGTGGCGGATTCCGCCCCGTGCCACTGCCGCCCCCCGCAGGTGGATGCCCTCCATCCGCGACGACCGCACCCACACTTCGTACCTGAGCCGGCTTTTCGACACTCCCTGCAACCGCTCGGAGTCGAACTTGAAGGAGATGTACGGCACGCCTCCGGACCGGACCGTAGGAGTGCGCCCGCCGTTGCGGTAGTAGTTGGTGCGCACCGTGCTCTCGATGACGGTCTGGTAGGCGCGCAGCGCCCGGTCGAAGGCGAGAGAGCTCACCCCCACCAGTTCCTGGCTGATCTCGCTCCTCACTTCGGCGGCCTTCGCCTCGCGCTCGCTGACGCCGTTGCCGCCTTCGGGATCGAAGCGGGCCGCGAAGAGGCGGAAGCAGAGGAGCCCGATCCTCGGGTGGTTCTTCAGGGCCGCGCGCAGGACATGCCGGCTCGGCACGGCCCCGATCTGGAAGGCGTAGTGCGCGTAGGCGCGCAGCACCTCGACCTCTCGCCACGCCATCCCGGCGCGCCGGACCAGGCGGTTGAAGGAGTCGTTGGTTGCGTCGCCCGCCCGAACGGCAAGGATCGCCTCGGACAGCACGCCGCCGAGCGCGTCCACGTCGATGCGGTCCCCGGCCGAAGTCTGCACGTCGAAGCTGTAGATCGACGAATCGGCCTCGCCGCTCCCTTCTCGCAACTCGTACAGGGACACCGCGATCACCTGAAGACCGCAGTTCTCCAGCACCGGCATGAAGTCCGAGAGAATGATCCTGTGCTCGCGGATGTACACCTTGAGGTCGAACTTGCCGCCGTGCCGGGTGTCGTCGAAGAAGAGGACCGATTCCATGCGTCCTTCGGCCTTCATGGCCTCCAGTTCCTCGATGTCGCGAACCGCCGAGGCCGCGTCGGTCGCGGCCTGGTACTCGGGTACGAAGGCGCCCGCGTAGTGCCGGGCCATGCGCAGCGCCTCCTCGGCCGGGCGCACCTCGCTTAGCAGATCCCGCACCTCGTCCAGCCACGAGCGCGTGAGGCTCGTGACCGTGGCTTTCAGGTCGCGCCACTCGATCTCGGCCAGGCGTTCGGGCGGACCGCCCAGGTAGAAGTGGAGGCGGGCCTGGTCTCCCGCGCCCATGGCGAGGTGATAGTTGAGGATCTCGGCCTTGTAGCGCCGGACCAGCACGCCCTCGAACTCGCGGCGGAAGGTGCCCGAGAAGCGGGTGCGAGGCATCACGACCAGGATGGACACACCGCGCCCCAGCGCGTCTCGGCGCACCGAGACGAATACCTCCGAGGTGTTGTAGCGGATGAGGATCGTGCGGATGTCCTTCGCGATCTCTTCCGCCGAGGCCAGGAAGAGCTCCTCCTTCGGCAGCGAACTGAAGATCGTGATGATCTCCTTGTAGTCGTGCGATCCCTCGGCGGCACCGGCCTGCTCGAGGATGCTCACCAGCTTCTCACGCAGAATGGGTATGTCCTGCGCGGGTTCGGCATAGGCCTTCGAGGTGAAGAGTCCGAGGAAGCGGTGTTCCCCGACCACCGTTCCGTCGGCACGGAGCTTCTTGACGCCGATGTAGTCCATGCGCGCGCGCCGGTGAACCGTCGATTCGGCGTTGGTCTTGCTGATGATCAGGACGGGGCCCGCGAGCGCCCTCTCGCGCATCTCATCCGACATCTGGCTGATGAAGACGGGCTGGGCGTAGTTCGATCTCTCCTCGTCCTGCAGGATGCCCATTCCCGAACCGGGATCGACCGTAACCGCGTCCTCGCCCCCGGGCTCGACCGGCCGGAAGGTGTAGGAACGGTAGCCCAGAAAGACGAAGCCACCGTCGCGCAGCCAGCGCAGGAAGGCCTGGATTTCGCGGAATTCATCCCGGCGGTGAACCACGTCGCGCATGCGGAACCCGAGCTCGGACACCACATCCCCGACCTTGTCGATCATGAGGCCGAAGTCGTCGGTGGCCTTGACGACGTCTTCAAGGCGGCGCGCGGTCCCGGCCCGCAGCGACTCGCGAACCTCCGGGTCGGCGACCTGCGCCACCTCGGCATAGACCATGGACTCCGTGCGGGTGCGCTCACCGGGGGGCAGCAGGTCGGTGATCCTTCCTTCCTCGTCGCGCTCGACCGTCATGAGCGGGTAGACGAAGTGGGCGATCTGGAGGTCCTGCGAGGAGAGGAACTCGCGGATCGTGTCCACGATGAAGGGCCGCTCCGAGACGTTGGTGCGGACGATCGTGACCGGCGCGGTCCAGGCGCCTCCTTCCCGGCCGGGGTTAACAACTTCCACGTCGACCCGGTCTGGACGGCTCCGGTCGAGGAAGTCGAGTGAGCCCGCGCACATGCGGACCAGGTCCTCCGTCGCGCGCTCCTCCAGCAGCTCGGCGGTGGCCTTGCCGAGGAAGAAGGGCACGAACTTCTCAAGCAGGCGATACCGGTCGGCGTCGGTGGTGTCCCGCAGGGCCTGGAGTACTTCCTCCGTGACGGCCGGATCGGCCGGTGACCGGGAGGCACCGTCTGGTTGGATCATGTCTTCACGGGCTCGCGATGGAGATGCAGTGTGAAGCGGGCGAGAGGGGACGGCGCCCAACGTTAAACCACTCCCCGGCTTCGCCGCCAGACTGACGTTACCTTTCAACCGTCGGACCCACCCCAGCTCCCGAGTCTCCCGATGCGTTTCCTCCACATCGCGGATGTTCACCTTGACACCGCCTTCGCGGGACGGTCGGACGACCTGCGCAACCGGCTGCGGCAAGCCTCCCGGGACGCCTTCGCACGTTGCGTGGATGTCGCGATCGCCGAGAAGGTCGACGCGGTGATGATCGCCGGCGACCTCTTCGACGGCGCCCACCTCTCCTTTGCGACGGAACGCTTCCTGCTGGCCCAGCTCGGCAAGTTGGCGGACGCGGGAATTCAGGTCGTCTACGCGACAGGAAATCACGACCCCGGGAACGCAGTGCGCGACGGCGGCTTCGACTGGCCCGGCAACGTCACGGTGATCGATGGGGAAGAGCCGGTCACGGTCGCGATCCGGGGCCGCGACGGCGGCACGGCCGGGTACGTCACGGGTGTCGGCCACGCCACCAGCCGCGTCACCACCGACCTCTCCAAGCTCCTCAACCCCGTCCCCGACACTCCCCTCCCCCAGGTCGCGCTGCTGCACACCCTGGTGAAGTCGGTCGCGGGAACCGGGGTGCACCATCCCTACGCCCCATCAAGCATCGAGCACCTGCGCGGCGCCGGCTTCCACTACTGGGCGCTCGGACACGTTCACCAGTGCGAGGAGCTCTCCGCCCATCCTCCGGTCCACTACAGCGGCAACCTTCAGGGCCGCGACACGCGCGAGACCGGCCCCAAGGGAGGCCTGCTGGTGGACCTCAGCGATCCGGAACACCCCTTGGTGGAGTTCACGGAGTTCTCGCGGGTGCGATGGGAGCACCTGGCGGTGGAGGGGCTGGGAGACGCACACACCCTGGAGGACCTCGTAGGCGAGATAGCGGCCGCGTGGGAGCGCGCGCGATCGGAAGAGCCCGGTGGCGAGGACACGGAGTGGGTGGTGGCGGTGGACCTCGGTGGACCGTCGCCGCTGTGGCGTCAACTGCGCGACCCCGAGGAGTTGGAGACGATCGCCGACGAGGTGGCGGCGCGGATCGGCGGACTCAGCTGCGAAGTCCGCACGAGCAAGGTGCACTCTCCGGCGCGCGTGGCGGACCACGACGGCCGCCAGGATGCGCTGGGAGCGGCGCTTCGCCTCTGCGCGGAGGTGCGCGGCGGCGCCGACCGGCTCGGTCTGTCGGACACGGATCTGGCAGGTTACGAGCCGGACCGTGAAGGCTCCGTCGACGCATACCTGAATCGCCTGCTCGACGGAGCCGCCGAGGAGATCCTGACCCGAATGCTCACCTCGGGGGACGGCCCGGCATGAGGTTCGAGTCGATTCATGTCTCCCGCTACGGTTGTCTGGCGGACCTCGCCACCGGTGAGGCGCCACTGCCCCCGATCGTTGTCGTGCTGGGCCCGAACGAAAGCGGAAAGTCAACTTTTTTTGACTTCTTGACAACTTTACTTTACGGTTTTCGCCCCGCTTCGCGTGACCGTCACCCGTTCACGCCGTGGACGGGCGGCAGTCCGGAGGGGTGGGCCCGTCTCCGCATGGACGACGATACGGTACAGGAAATCCACCGGCGCCTGCTGTCGACCGGCCGATCACGCCTGACCGTGGAGGGCCGGGTGGAGAATATCGCCAACCAGGCCGTCCCTGGCACTGAGCACGTGAGGCGTGTCGTGTTCCGCCAGGTCTACGCGCTGACCCTGTCGGAGCTGGCGGGACTCGAACGGGAGAGCTGGGATCTGGTGCAGGACCGCCTGGTGGGGGCGATGGCGGCGCCCGATCTGCGGTCCGCGCGGGTGGTCGCGGCCGAGTTGGAGGCCGAGGCTGCCCGGCTCTGGCGCCCGGACAGGCGTGGCCGCCCCCGCGACCGGATGCTGCAGGGCGAATTGCGGGAACTGAACGATCGGCTTCGCGACGCGATTGAGCGCGACCGGATGCTGCGGGAGAAGGTGGCCGAGTTGGCCGCGGCAGAGGCGAAACTGCGAGCGCTCCGCGAGGAAAGGGTACGCGACCGCAATCGGCGCGGCGTGATGGAGGATCGGCTGAACCGCCTGCTTCCCGTGCGGCGCGCGCTGAAGCGCATCGAGGAGCTGCGCAGCCGGGCCGGGCAGGTGGAGGAGCTTGTCGGGCTGCCGTCCGACCCGGTCGCGAAGCTGGAAGAGCTGCGACGTGCGGCTCGCAGCGCCGAGGAGGCGGTGGTGGGCGGGGCGGCGATAGCGGACCGCGGGCCGGACGAGACGCACGACCGTCTGGCCGAACAGGGCAGCCGCCTCTTATCGGTACCGTGGGAGGAGGTCGACGTCGACCAGCTCGCGGCCGTGTCGATGGACAACCTCCGGCAAATGGTGAACGTGTACCAGACCAAACGCGAGCAGCGGCGGATCGTCGAGGAGGGTCTGCGGGAGGAGTCCCTCTCGGGCCTGCGGCAGGTGGGGCCATCCGGCCGCTGGCGGCTCGCGTTGGGGTTGACGGGGCTCCTGACGGGCGGTGGCGTTGTGGCGGTGGCGCGCTACTTCCCCGATCTGCTGCGCCCCGTTCCCGGGGTCGAAGCCAGCCCCGGGGTTGTCTTTCCGGTGGGTCTCGGCATCGGTGCGCTCGGCCTGCTCGGCCTGATCCTCTGGCTCGATGCGGTGCGACACCGGCGGCGGTACCGAAGGGCGTTCGAGAGCGCGGAGAGGGGGCGGCGCACGGAACTCATGGGCCTCAAGGAGAGCGAAGATGTCGCGCGCCGCGCGGTCGCCCAGGCCCTGAACGGCCTTCCCGTGAGGACATCGCTGCTGCAAGAACCGGGGCACGACCTGCCGGCTGCCCTCGAGCGCGTGATGGACGGGCTCGCCGACAGCCGCGACCACGACCGGGCCGCGCGGGAGATGGAATGGATGCGCGGCAGGACGGAGCGGGTGGAGGCCGAGCTCGAAGCGGCCGCGACAGCGCTGTCGGAGTTGGAGGACCGGCTCCGCGACCTCGGGGACGGCGAGGTCGACCGCGGAACGGAGTTGGTCCTGCGCCGCCGTGACGCCTTCGAACGGGCGCGCCAGCTCAGGGGCGAACTGGAGCGGCAGCACCCCGCGCTGTCCGAAATCGAGGGCGAGATCCGCGCCGCCGACGAGGCCGGAGAGAGGTGGGAGTCACTGGCGGATTCGCTGGCCGCCGCCGTCGCTCGGCGGGACGAGACGATCAGCGAGGCCGAAGCGCTGCAGAGCACGATCGGCACCCTGCACTCCGAGATCCGCCACCTGCGGGAGGGTCTCACCGCCGACCGCATGGCGGGGAGGATCAAGGCAGTCAAGACGCGGATACGCGAAGTTCGCGAGAGCCGGGACCGGGCCTTCGTCCTGGCCCGTCTCGTGCGCGAGGCGGATCGCCGGTTCCGCGACGAGCACCGGCCCGACCTGCTGCTCCGCGCTGCAGACCACCTCCGCTACATCACCCGCGGCCGCTACGACCGGATCGAACTCGGCGGCCCGGGCGACGAGTCACTCCATCTGCGCGGACCCGCGACCACTGACGCGACGCGGGTCGGGGAATCCCTCTCACAGGGTACTAGGGAGCAGGTCTACATGGGGCTGCGCCTGGCGATCGTCGACCACCTGGACGCCGACGGCGAGCGGCTGCCGCTCTTCATGGACGAGACCCTGGTCAACTGGGACGCGTGGCGGCGGGACCGGGCCTTTGAACTGCTCGAGAGGGTGGCCGAGCGGCGCCAGGTGTTCCTGTTCACGTGCCATCCGGCGATGGCGGCGGAGCTGGAGGACCGGGGGGCGAGGATCATCGCGCTGGGCGTGGAGTAGTGGGCGGGGAAAGGACCGCCAGGAACCGCCGGACCTTGCGGCCGTGTAAGATGGAGGCGCGAGAAACGTAATACGACTACCTTTCCGGGTAAGCAGCTTGAAACCATTATGGAGGTGTGTGTGAGTCGTCGGAAGCCGTGGGTAGTCGAAAAGGGAGGCACAAGGTTGAACAGCACTGGATCGGGCATCAATCGGGGATTCCGCCGGGACGGTCGCCGAAGGACGGTGGAGGGAATGCGGTTGCTCGCGCTCGTCGCGGCGGGAATCCTTGGCAGCGTTCAGGGCACCCGCGGCCAGTGGGTCGAGCAACCCGGCAACGGCTGGATTGCGCTGGCCATGTACCATCAGGACACCCGGGAGCGCTTCGGAACAGGAGGCGATGTCGAGGCGCTGCTCGCCGAAGGGCATGCCGTTGCGACCTCGTCGTTCCTGACGACGGCCGTGGGCTTTGGCGGAGGAGTGGACCTTTGGAGCCAGCTATCCTTCCATCGGCTCCGCTACGACGACGCGGCGGCGGACCGCTCGTCCGCCGGGATCGGCGACCTCAAGCTCTGGTTGCGGGCCGCACCCCTCAAGTGGCTGGGTTCCTCGGTGCCCTTCGCCGTCCGGGCCGGCTTCAAGCTCCCCCTCGGCGATTTCGACGATGTGGCCGCCGACGAGGTCCCGGTCGGAGACGGACAGCGCGACTGGGAGGTGCTGGCCGAACTGGGGCACTCGTTCTGGCCGCGTTCCGTCTACGTTTCCGGATGGGTAGGCTACCGTTGGCGTGAGGAGAACACGGAGTCGATGAGGGACTTCGGAAACGAGGTGTTCTACTACGCACAGATCGGGGGGCAGCTGGGCCGATTGGGATACAAGCTGGCCATCGACGGATGGAACGGGGCCGCGAGCGGGACCGGCGGGGTGGTGAGCCCGGGTTTCGAGCGCGATCTCGTGCAGTTCCTCCCGACTCTGTTGTATGACGTCGGTGTTGGACAGGTCGAAGCGGGTGTGCGTTTCGCCCTGGGGGGCAGAAACGTCACGGCAGGGAGGTCGCTCGTCTTCAAGTACTTCAAGAAATGGGAGCGGTCCCGGTAACGGAGGCACCGCTCGCCGGGATCATCGCGGTGGATGGGTGACGGCGCGCAGACGCTCCCTCGCCAGCGTGTAGAACATCTTCGACCCCACGCGCACCGACATCCCCAGGCGGCCGGAGATTTTGGAGCGGCCCGCGCTGCGTGGAAGGTTTGGCGCGTCGACCTCCATGATCACCAGGCCGTGCCGCACCGCGCGCAGCTGCATCTGGAGCGTCCAGCCCCAGTCCCGGTCGTCCATGGCGAGGCGTTCGAGCGCGTCCATGCGGACGGCGCGAAACGGCGCCAGATCCCGGAAGGCGTGCCCGAAGAGCAGACGGGCCGCGAGGAGGACGATCCGGTTGCCCCAGCGGGCGTGGGCGCGCCGGTTGCCGGTGCCGCCCTCGGGTCCGACCCGAACCCCGAGCGCGAGGTCGGCGCCCCGCGCCAGGGGGTCGATCACGAGGGGGAGGCGTGCGGCGTTCTCCGGGTGGTCGGCGTCCAGGAAGACGATGGCGGTGGGTGGGGAGGGGAGGGCTGACAGGTACCGGATGCCGGCCAGGCAGGCGGAGCCGTAGCCGCGCCGGGGTTCCCGCACGACCACCGCTCCGGCGGCGCGTGCGATGGTGGCCGTGTTGTCGGTGGATCCGTTGTCGGCGACGACCACGCGGTGGAGGCGGTCGATGGGCAGCACTTCGAGGACAGTGGGCAGCGCCTGCTCCTCGTTGAGCGCGGGAATGAGGACGGCGGTGCGGGCAAGCAGGTCGGGGTCCGGAGGCTTGCCGGCGCCGTCCTGCGTTGTTGGGCCTGCATCGTTTGGGCTGGCCGGGTCGGACGGCATGCGGCGTTCCTTGTTGCGTTGCCGGGTTGCCTTGGGCATAGTCTACCGTTGCCGTAGCGAACAGCGCAAATCGGCGGTCGGCGTCCCCTGTCTCCACCAGCGAGACCGTCGACTGCGCCCAATCCGGAACCAGCACTGAACATCACCCGTAAAGACCGTCCAGCGGCGGGTGCGCGTGGAACGGCACTCTCTCCCATGGCGCTCCTCCTGTTGCTCGGCCTCCTCGAAGTGGCTGCCCTCGCCGCCTTCGGATGGATGGACGGGATTGCATTGCCGCTTCCGCGGCTGTTGCTGCCCGCTGCGGCGTTGCTCTGCTACGTGGGGGCCGGGATTGGTATCGGCCGGGGTACCCCGCCTCCCCTGTTTCTCTTGTGGGGAGTCGGCATCGTCGCCCGTGTCGCCCTCCTTCCCCTCGCTCCCGAGCTCTCGGACGACATCTACCGCTACCTATGGGACGGTCACGTCCTGGGGGAAGGCGTCAATCCCTACGCCCATCCACCGGACGACGAGGCCCTCGCGGCGCTCCGGACGGAGTGGCACGGCGAGATCAACCACCCCCATGTGCCGACCATCTACCCGCCGCTGGCCCAGGTGCTGTTCGGACTGGTGAACGTCGTTGGGGGAACCATCCTGGCGGCCAAGCTGCTATGGCTCTGCTTCGACCTCGGATGTGCGGCGCTGCTGCAACGGATCGCCGCCCGCACCGGACGAAACCCGGCCAGGGTGCTCGTCTGGTACCTGTGGTCGCCGCTCCTGATTGTGGAGACGGCGTGGAGCGCCCACTTCGACGCGGTGGGGCTCTTCCTCATGACGGTGCTGATAGCGGTGGCGGTGGGTGGGCGGGACGACGCCGCAAGGGGTCCACATGCTGGACTGCCTCTGGATCCCGACCCGTCCTCCCGGGGACGCCTTCTTCGAGCCTGGCAGCGCCCCGCCGTCCTCGGCTCGGTCCTCGGCCTGGCCACCCTGGTCAAGTTCGCGCCCGCCGCCGCCCTCCCACCCCTGGCCCGGCGTCACGGTTTACGCGCCCTGTTCGCCTTCGCCGCGGTGTGCGCGGTCTTCTATTTCCCCTTCGCGGGTGCCGGGATCTCCGCGCTGACCGGAGGGTTGCGCACCTATGCGCGGCACTGGTCGGCCAATGAGGGGGCTTTCTCCGTCGTCCTCCATCTGGCCGGGGATCCGGTGGCGGCCCGCGCAGCTGTTGCCGTCATGGTCCTGGCGGTCGCCGGATACACGGCGTGGCGGCGCTTCTCCGTCGAGCGGGCGCTGCTGTGGGTCCTGGGTGCAGGGCTGCTGTTGTCGCCCACCGTTCACCCCTGGTACGTGCTCTGGGTCCTCCCGATGGCTGCACTGCGGGGCCATGCCCCCTTCCTCCTGGCCGGTGGCCTCGCGTTTCTCGGCTACTGGGGACTTGCCTCCTACGAGGCTACCGGAATCTGGCCGCAGCCCGGATGGAACCGGGCGGCCATGTGGCTGCCCGTGTGGGGACTGATCCTCTGGCGCCTCGTCCCGGCGGGAGCCACGCGCTACACGGCCCCCGGTCGCGAGCGAGAGGAAACCGGCCGCGAAGAGGGCCACGAAGGGGAGTGAGGCCCAATACCCGGCGGACAGCGCGAGCATCCCGCCCAGAACCATGTAGCCACCCGCACCGATCGCCACCGCCCGGCCACGAAACGCCCCACCCGGTGATTCTCTTCGCGGTCGGTGGGACGCACCGGTCTTGGGGGTCCTTTCGAACGGGTCCCGCACCGGACGGAATCCACGGAACACCGCCCGGCTGAGCACTGCCGAGAGTCCCGCGCCCAGCACCAGCGCGTCCACCGCTCGTCGGATCGCCCTGTCCCAGGCGCGCCCTCTCCGCCGCGCGGCAGTGAGGTAGTAGACGATGAAGGGGCCGGCCGCACCGGCGAACAGGGCCAGGTCGAGCCACCAGAGCGCGTCCAGGTCCAGTTGCCGTCTGGCGAACGCGGCCGGGACGATGAGAAGCGCGAGAGCGAAGGTCAGGGGATAGGCGAACTGGCCGCAGAGATGCACGACCGCCTCGAACTTGACGACGGGGCGAAGCGGGCTGCGGAGCACGCGGGGAAGCAGCTTGCGCGCAGCCTGGACGCCGCCCTGCGCCCAGCGCCTCTGCTGCACCAGGAGCGCGGCGGGTGTGCGAGGGAGTTCGGCCGGGACACCCACTTCGTCCCGCAACACGAAGTGCCATCCCGCCATCTGCGACCGGTAGCTGATGTCGAGGTCCTCGGTCAGCGTGTCGTGATCCCATCCGCCCGCGTCATCGAGCGCCTTTCTGCGCCACATCCCCGCCGTCCCGTTGAACTTGAAGAACCGTCCACCCCGGTACCGTCCCCTCTGTTCCACCAGGAAGTGCCCGTCCAGCAGAAGCGCCTGCGCGCGGGTCAGCCAGGATTCGTCTTCGTTGAGGTGCTCCCAGCGGGCCTGCACCATGCCGACCCGGGGATCGGCCATGGACGGGAGGAGGTCTTCGAGGAGGCCCGGCTGAGGGACGAAATCGGCGTCGAGAATGAGGATGTAGTCGCCCTTGGCCGTGTTGAGGCCCTCGGCGAGGGCGCCTGCCTTGTAGCCCCGTCGGTTGGCGCGGTGGTGGACGGTGATGTCGATGCCTCGCTGCCGCCATTCGTGGGCGCGCTGCCGGGCCAGGGCGGTGGTGTTGTCGGTGGAGTCGTCGAGGACCTGGATCTGGAGGAGGTGTTGCGGATGGGAGAGGCGGCAGGTGGCGTCGATCAGGCGCTCGACGACGTGTTCTTCGTTGTAGATGGGAAGCTGGACGGTGACGGTGGGGGGGGCGGGGGCTGACGACAGGTTGTCGGGCATCCGCCGCCGGGACAGGAGAAGCAGGCTGATCCGGTGTGCCGCGAAGGGAAGGAGGAGAGCAAGGACACCGCCGTAGAGGGAGACGGCGACGACGCTGAGGAGGTCGGTCATTCGGGAGGGTCGCGAGGAGTTGGCTCGAATCCGCGACACCGGAGCACCGGGAGCGGAGGGTACCTGGGAAAGGTAGGGTCGCGACGGTGGCGCTCACAGAGGTAGAAGACGGACCCTCGCCGGGAAGTGACGCGGCGCATCCAGATGCACCGGGCGCAGAGGCCGACTTGCGGGGGGGAACCCCCGGGTTCAGGCGGCGATTCCACGTACTCGCGCGTGCCTGTTCTCCCAGTCGCTCAAACAGCGTCGCTGAGAGGGGCGGTCATTCTCGCCGGTCACGATGAGATGGCTCCAATCCGAGGAGGGAGCAAAGGCCGGCGTGTCCGGGTGTCCGGGGTTCGGTCACCCGTCGCGGCCGTCAGCTGCGTACTGTTCAGCCTTCATCACGAACAAACTCGTGGTTCCCGCGTGCGTCAGCGCAAAGAGTGAGAACAGTACGGCCTCAGGGACGCCGCGCTCGTCTCCGATCACTCCCCCGGCAAGGAGGCCACCCAGACCCACCCCGACGACCGAACCGAGCAAACCGGGCAAGAAGCGGCCCCCGACGAGTTTCGCCCCGAGTGCGGGACCGATGGCCATCGCCGCGGCTCCACCCGCAATCAGGAATTCCCCTCCACTACCGCGCGGCGAATACGCCCCCTTCAATGCGAGGGCGTAGGCGACAGCATCAGACAACGCGGCGGCAATCGACGTCGTCAGAAACACCCCTACCCCGGACAGGCCCGGAGCCGGACCCCCGCGTGAAGTCTCCTGCACCACCCCGGGTGGCCTCGCCCAAAACTGCGGCCGAGTCCCTGTGGACCCGTGGCCGCCAGTGACCCTTGCGCCAGCCGATTCCGTCAACCGGTAAGTTCCATGAAACGGGCTCCGCTTCGCTTCCTCGATGGCCGCGCTCAGCGACAGGCCCTCCCGTTGCCCCGCGCGCTGGCAGGCAGCTTCGCACGGCAGTGAGAGCAGCGCTGTCAGCAATAGGCAGCCTGGAATGACCGTCCGCAATTCGTACGGCTGATCACGGAGCGCCATCGTCGTAGTCAATCCCTGGACCCGAAAGGCTTGACGGTCAGCACGCTGACGGTAAGTCGTACGCCGTAATACGCGAGTGCAGCAGGGAATATCGCATCCGCGGAGAGGGAACCTTCGAGTTCGTTGGCAACAAGGACGAACGTTCCGACGCCCAGCCCGGTACCAAGAAGCGAAGACGCAAACGCCGACCCGGCCCTCACTCCGGCCCGGTGCATTGCCAGAGCGGTCACGGAGGACGACGTGGCAGCGAAGCCGATCCGGCCCAACCACCGTCGGTCTCTTCCCAGGAGATACCATCCAATGAGATCTCCCACCGCGATCCCAAGCGCCGTCGCAAGAATCAGGTGACGGGGCTCATCGTCCGCACGATCCGTTTGCGAAGCCGTTTCCCTTGACAGTGGGGTGTGGCCGAAGGGAATCGGGGTACCGGCCGCCAGCGGTCGGGCGGCGGTCTCTACAGTCTGCGCGTTGACGACGGGATCGGCCCGGTCAGCGCGGTGAAACGGACTCCGCTTCGCTTCCTCGATGGCCGCGCTCAGCAGCAGGCTCTCCCGCTGCGACTCGAGCTGGCCGGAGGCTTCTTCAGGCAACGGAAGGAGCGCGGCTGAAAGCAAACAGGCAGGCACGCCAATTCGGGGAGGGAAGAAACATCGCATCATACGTCTCATCGCTCTTGCCGGGGAGTCGATCCAGCATAGGCGGGCCTACGCGGACGATCGCCGCGGCGTTTCAAGGAAGCGGCAATCCTTCTGAATCGCATTCCGCGACGATGCCGATGAACGCCCTCTGCCGACCCAAATCGCCTCGACGGTGCGAAAAATACCTTCCGTCAGTGCACAGGGTGCATTCGGTGCTCACGCTGACCCGTCTCGGGCTGACACCGGACGCGATCACCTGTGTCTGGATGACCCGCCTCAGATCGAGCAGCCCACGTGCCCCGGGAGTCCCCTCGCCCAGGGCCTTGAAGACCTCCGGTCCCACTTCGTAGCATGCTCCGCATATGGCTGGCCCGAGATGAACAGACACGTCGTCCGTGCTACATCCGAAGCTTTCGTGCAACGCTGCGATCCCTCGCTGCACCACCCGCGCCGCCGCCCCCCGCCATCCCGCATGGAACAGCCCGACCGCCTTGCGCACCGGGTCGGCGACGAACACGGGGACGCAGTCGGCGACCGTCACGGTCAGGAGGACGCCCGGCCGGCCGGTCACATGTCCGTCCGCGTCTCCCACCACGCACACGCCCGCAGACATGTCCACATGCGCCAAGGTGAGCGATCCGTGCACCTGCCGGCTGCGGACGACCGAACGCCAGGGCCGTCCCGCAGTGAGCGGAAGCATGCCCAGAAGGGGCGGGACGCCCGGGTCTGTATTGGAGTCGGGTGTGCCGGACCCGGTGTCAGCGCCGAGGGGGCCCGCATCGGATCCCGGACCAGAGCGCCGGGTCGTGCCCGCCCGCAGCCACGGGAAGCGAGTCACCCAATCCGAAACGGGGGTTATGGGAGAGTGCCGGGCGCCCAACGGGCCATCGTCGGTGGACCGTGGACGCTTCGTCGCCTCAACGCCGGGCATTCCATTCTCGGCTCTCTCGCTCAAGACGCCTGGTCAGGGCCAGGGTGACCCCGAGACGCACGCCATAGTAGACGATCGCCGCGGGAATAATCGCCGCGTAGTAGAGAGGCTCCGCCAGCGCATACGCCGTGACCAGGCCCGTCCCAATCCCCAACCCATGGCCAAGAAACGACGACGCGACCGACGCCCCGGGCGACACCCCCGCCCAGCTCGTTGCCAGTGCCGTCAAGGATGGCGAGAGAACAAAGAAGGAGGCCCAGGCCATCCCTTCGGTTCCCGAATTCGCCGCGAGACCAAGGCTGATGAGATCTCCCGCCGCGATCCCAAGCATCGCCGCAATAGTCGCGTAACGGGACCCGTCATCCGCCGAATCGGCTTGCGCGGCCCTCTGAGGCGAAGACGGTACCGATCCGGTGGCCAGCGCGACATTGTCCGCGCGCCAGGCGGCGCGCACGACTGCCCGCGGATTGACGTGAGGGCGGGCCCGAACCACGCGGTGAAACGGACTCCGCTTCACCTCGGCGATCGCCGCGCCGAGCGCTTCAAGCGACCGCCGTTGATCTTCCAGCCCACTCTGCGCACGCCCCTCAATCGGGAAAGCCACCAGCGCCGCCGACGCGATGCCCAACAGCGCCATTCCTGCCTTTCCTGGAATCCGATTCATGTGAACCTCCTGTTTCCGGTGGGAGGATACGATTCCTGTGGGGCCTTATGGTCTACTACGCGTCAGTGTTTCAGACCGACTGATGTCGCCACCCCCCACCGGCTCTCCCCCGGCGCCGAAAAGGTACTAGTTTTCTCCACACCATGAGCAGTTACTTCGACAGTCAGAATGCGGCCTACGTCCAGGCCCTCTATGAGGACTTCACGCGGAACCCGGAGGCCGTCCCACACGAGTGGCGCGACCTCTTCCGCCGTGGCCACCGCGAGCTGCTGGAGGCGGGGCTGCTGGTGGCCGACGGTCGCGCGCATTCGACGGACGGCGGTGCAGTTCCGACGCCGGCAACGGAGCCCATCCGGACACCCGTTCCAGCGACGGAGCCGTCTGCCACACCCGCAGCAGCGTCCCCCACCGAACCGGCGAAACCCGATCCCCGCCTCCTCTCCCTCGTCGCCCTTGCCTCGAACCTGCTTCAGGCCTTCCGCGAACACGGCCATCAGGCCGCGCGTATCGACCCCCTCGGGAGCACGCCCCCCGGTCACCCCCAACTCGACCCCGCCTACTTCGGCACCACCATGGAGGAGCTGGAGGAGATCCCCACC
>JAPPGM010000131.1 GCA_028874995.1 Gemmatimonadota bacterium
TCGCCGTTCCATGGGATACCGATCATCACACCGGCCCGCTTTCTGGCGCTCCATGGGTAACGGGTGCGGCCGCGACTGGCCCTCAGGAGCGCGATACCGCCACCTGAGGCAGGTGAGGTGAGGGCGGAGATGGAGAGGCGGCGGATGGTGGAGCATGGCGGAGCGCATCCTCAGCCTCAATCAACGTAAAGTGGAGATTACAAATGATATACTCTACTTTACATCTATTGCGGTCAGAACTTGGGCGGGAGTCGTCCACAGGAGTCAACAACCATGCAAATCACGCACGATATGTTATGTTTACATGGTTATGACGAATTCACCACCTGACTCCCGAGACATGTCGGCAAAGACACCGCCAAGCACCCACCCAGCCCATCCGGATCGCGTACCGCCCTGCCCCGCGATCCTGCGGGAGGCGAGCGCCCGAGTGGATCGCCTGTTGTCCCGCGCCCCCGCCGTGGTCCTCACCGGACCGCGCCAGGTCGGCAAGACCACGCTCGCCCTCGAATTCGCCCGTGAGCGGAACGCCGCATACCTCGACCTGGAGGATCCGCGGGATCGCACGAAGCTGGAGGACATTCACAAGTACTGCGATCGCAATTCCCACCGGCTCGTCATCCTGGACGAGATCCACAGAGTCCCCGGTCTTTTCGAGCCCTTGCGGGGGATCATCGACCAGCGCCGCCGCGAGGGCCGGCGCGCCGGTCACTTTCTGCTCCTCGGTTCAGCGTCGATCGATCTTCTCCGGCAGACCGGGGAGACGCTCGCCGGGCGAGTGGCGTACTGCGAGATGCAACCCCTGAACATTCGGGAAGCCGCCGGCCTGGATGTGGATGACCTCTGGCATCGCGGCGGAATGCCCGACAGCCTGCTGGCGACGAACGACGCCGACAGCTTCGAATGGAGGTTCGACTTCATTCGCACCTACCTCGAGCGCGACATTCCGGCCCTCGGCCCAAGGATTCCGGGAGAGACGCTGCGTCGATTCTGGACCATGCTGGCCCACGACCAGGGACAACCGTTCAACGCCGCCCTCCTGGCCCGGTCTCTGGGGATCAGCGGCCGCACCGTCGGACGCTACCTCGACCTGATGGTCGACCTCCTCCTCGTGCGGCGCCTGGTGTCATGGCGAAGAAACATCGGCAAGCGGCTGGTCAAGGCCCCCAGGACCTACCTGCGCGACAGCGGGATCTGCCACGCGCTCCTGGGAATCGAGTCGTTCGACGCGCTGCTCGGGCATCCGGTCGTGGGCGGCAGCTGGGAAGGATTTGTGATCGAGAACATTCTGAGTGGTGTCCCTCCCCACGTTTCGTGCGCCTACTACCGCACGGTGGGGGGCGCGGAGATCGACCTGGTGCTGGAGCTGGGGGCGGGTGAGGTGTGGGCGATCGAGATCAAGCGGAGCTCTGTTCCGAAGGTCTCGCGTGGGTTCCACACTGCTTGCGAGGATGTCAGGCCGGACCGCAAGGTCGTGGTCCATGGTGGCGATGAAAGCTACCCGTTGCGGCGTGGGGTGGAGGCGGTGAGTTTGGGGGGGATTTGCGGGGAGTTGGGGTCGTGACGGCGACCGGCCCAGCCCATCTGTTGCACAGCGCGCGTTCCGAACGACTCCGGAAACGCCGCCGCCAGCCGCCGTGGCACGGATTCGTCCAACAACACCCTCATCGGGCATCGCCCACCAGTTGCGCCGTGGCCCGTTCGAGCAGTTCGACGGTCTGCTCCCTCGTAGCCGTGGGGTAGTCGTCCAGAAAGTCGTCGAGTCGGTCGCCGGCCTCGAGGTGCTCCATCAGGATGCGCACGGGAACCCTGGTCCCCGGGAACACGGGAGTGCCGCCCAGGATGTCGAGGTTGCTGTCGATGGGCTTCTCGGTCATAGCGGCCTCCTCTTTTTCGGTCCGGCCATCGTGTCTTCCCAGCGATTCGGACGCGGCGCCAGCAGCAGCGCCGCCCACGACTCAAGCAAGACACTACTACGCGCGGGTTCACGGTGGCCTGGCCGAGAACGGCAAGAGAGGCCGAGCCTACGGAGCCGGTCCGCCAATCATCCGCGCGGGGCCATGACGGGATGCTCCCCTCACGGATTTCAGAGGAATCCCCGTAGCGACAGCCGCCGCCATGGTGCAACCTCGGGAGACATCCGGGCTGTCCTATGGCGGGACGACCCAACACCCAACTCCGACAGGGAGAAATGCACCATGAAGACGAGATTCGCACTCATGGCCTGTCTGGTCGTCATCGTGATGGCCTGCGACCGTTTACCGCCCGCACCAACGGCGACAACCGCCACCACTCCGGACGCCCTTCCGCAGACGGAGGTCCACGCGGGCTACGTTCCCGGCAACCGGATCGACGCGCTCGCCGTGAACTGCAAGCTCTGCGACGAATGGGCGCGGCAGTGCTGCGTGACGTATGAGTGGGACATTGCAGCTCCGAACGACCCTGTATGGATTGGCCGCCTGATGCAGGCGGCTGATACCTGGGAGAAGATGAAGGCCGAACACGGCCCAAACTCGGACGAGGCGCTGGTTGTCCGCAACGAGCTGGTGAGAATGCGGAAGATCGCACTCGGCGCGGCGGAATCCTACGAAAACATCGTGAGACGTGGACGGAAGCCGCTCATCGTGGCGGAGCATCCCGTGATGTCGCTGGCCGAAGTCGTCGACCTCGCAGAGGAGATACTACTGGACGGAGGGGCGGTGAAATGATTCGCGCCACATTATTTCTGATCGTCTTCGTTTCGGCTGCCTGTTTCGCCCTGAGGAGCCCGGGAGTGAAGTGAAACCGTGACCTGGATCCCGGAGACTTGGGCTTCAAGGCCCTGCCTCCCTGCACATGCCCTCAAGGCTGATCGATCGCTACGCCACTCGGACGCAACTCGGAAGGAGTCGCCTCAGACCTCGCTTCCGAGTAGGTGCAATCCGAACCCCCGGGGGAAGAGCACCCTACCCCACCCTCCCGGCCACCCCATCGGCAACCGCCCCTCAAAGTCGTAGTCCCCGAACAGCACATCCGCCACCCCACCCCCCTCCGACCCCGGCAGCCACGCGGCCACGAACGCCGCCGACGCCGCCAACTCGTCATCCACCACCAGCGGCCGCCCCGAAACCAGCACCACCACCACCGGAATCCCCCGCTCACGCAGCACCCGAATCGTACGCAAGTCCCCCGGGTGCAGCACCGCCAACTGCAACGTGTCCCCATACGGCTCCAGCACCCCCGGCCCAGCCGGCAATTGATTCGTCCCCGGCCGCACCGGACCCGCCTCGCGAATATCCCCCAGCCCCTCGGCGTACGGACGCTCCCCGATCACCACAACAGCCGCATCAAAGTCCCCCTCTTCCTCGCCCATGTCTTGCGGCCCACCAACACTCTGCCCCTCACCGACCCCCCCCACCCCCCCCAACACCGCCCCAGGCACCACCGCCTTAATCCCCTCCCACACCGAAGTCCCCCCCTCGATCCGATCATTGCCGACCACCCCCTGCCACTCCACCGTAAATCCCCCACACAGCCGCCCCCG
Source organism: Gemmatimonadota bacterium (assembly GCA_028874995.1). Lineage (GTDB taxonomy): Bacteria > Gemmatimonadota > Gemmatimonadetes > Longimicrobiales > Gaopeijiaceae > Bin94. The sequence goes on from JAPPGM010000131.1 coordinate 3,524, forward strand.
ATCATCCGCCCCACGCCCCGTCACCAGAATCCGCCCACCCTTGTCCAGCGGCAGCACCCCACCCTCGTTCTTCAGCAGCACCAACGACTTCCGCACCGCCTCCCGGGCCACCTCCCGGTGCGCCTGCGACCCAAAACTGCTGCCATTCGCCCCCCGCCTACCCCACGGCCGCCCCCGCTCGAACAACCCACACGCAAACTTGACCCGCAGAATCCGCCCAACCGCATCGTCAATCCTCTCCACCGGCACATCCCCCCTCTCCACCCGCTCGCGCAGCGCCGCAATGAACGCCTTCCACGTCTCCGGCACCATCACCATGTCGATACCCGCGTTCACCGCCATCGCCACAGCCTCACCATAGTCCTCAGCCAGCGGATCAACCCCATTCCAGTCCGACACCACAAACCCACGGAACCCCATCTCCCCCTTCAACACATCCTGGATCAGGTACCGGTGCGCGTGGCATTTCTCCCCGTTCCAGCTGCTCAGCGACACCATGACGGTTAACGCCCCGGCCTCCAGCGCCGACACATACGGCGCGATATGCACACGCCGCAGTTCCTCCTCGTCCATCACCGCGTTGCCCTGGTCCACGCCGTCGCGCGTCCCCCCGTCCCCCACCCAGTGCTTCGCGCAGGCCACAACGCCCTCCGGGCCCAACGCCGGCAGCCCGGCCCCGTGACCAATCTCAGCATCCAGCCGCCCTTCACTCCCCCCCTCCACACCACCCGACCCACCCCCACCCTGCAACCCCCTCACAATCCTCCCAGCATACCGGCTCACCACCCCCGGATCCTCCGAGTAGCTCTCATAAGTCCGCCCCCACCGCACATCCCGCGCCACCGCCAGCGTCGGCGCAAACGTCCAGTCCACCCCCGTCGCCAGCACCTCACGAGCCGTCACCCGCCCGATCCGCTCGATCAACTCCGGGTCCCCCGCCGCCCCCAGTCCAATATTATGCGGAAACACCGTCGCCCCCAGCACATTGGCATTCCCGTGAATCGCGTCGACCCCATACAAAATCGGTATCGCGAGGTGGCCCTCATCCTCCTCCATCGACGCCGCCCAGTACGCATCGTTCATCGCTACCCAGTCGGCCGGGCGATTGTCCCCCGGACACGACCCCCCTCCACTCAGCACCGACCCGATGTGGTACCGCTTCACCTCGTCCGGGGTAACGTTCATGCGCTCCGGCTGCGTCATCTGCCCGATCTTCTGATCGAGGTTCATGCGCGCGAGGAGTTCCGCGACCCGCTCCTCGACGTCGGAGGCGCGCCGGGCCACCGCCGTGTGGGAGCTTGTGAAGCTTGTCACAAGCCGACCTCCGCTTTGGAGGCACATCCGGCCACCGAGCGCCGGAAGCTTGTGAATCCGTTCACAAGCCGACCCCTGCAAGCGAAAACTGCACGTCGTAAATCACGGGTTCGACGACCCCCGCCTACATCCCGATGTGCAGATACGTCCGAATCTCCCACTCCCGCCCGTTATCCCCCCCCAGATCCGGATTGCACTCCATCCTCCCGAACTCATCCGCGCTCATCCCCGGACAATAACGCGGCGAATGCTCGTTCAGCGTCCGCATCGTCGCGCGCACCCCGAAGCGTGTCTGCGGCATATCGAACCATTGCGGCGGCCCGAGCGAATACGAGATATCCCCCATAAGCTGCAGCGGAAACGTATGGTTGAAGTCCCGATGATAGTCGTAGGGCCCCCAGTCGTTCACCCGCGCCATCCCCTGAAGCTTCATGGACCCCCCGATCACGCGCAGATCCAGCCCCGCCCGGCTGATCACGCGCTCGTCGCTCCCATTCGGCTCACCCTTGCCGAAGAAGGCGTTCGCAATCATCCCCGAACTCCCCGAACCCGAACTCTTCGAAATCACCCGCGCCTTCACCTCCCACAGATCGCGCGCAGGCGGCGCCCCGGGAAACGCAAACGTCGAACGCCCGTCGGCGAAGATCCCGATCCCCGCGTCCTGGGTCGTAGGAAAGTTGAAGTACACAAAGCCGAACGAGGTCGCAAACCGCGCGTCCTCCCGAATGTCACTGTCCCACGTATACATCCAAGTCGCCGGCGTCGGGTCATAGGTGAACAGGATCTCGGCCGCCCGCGTCTCCCGGTTGCCTCGCACCGCGAAGGGGTCGTCCAGAATGTTGCGGGGGCGTCCCGGAACCGGCACATCGGTCGGAACCGGCCCCACCAGCGGCTTTCGCCACATGAAGTTGGGCGCCACCTGCCAGCTGCCCGCGGTGATCGCGAACCCGGTGATCACGTTGCGCTGGTTGCCACTGCCCGTGTCCTTCAGCGTCCACCCGGTGAACGTCTGGGTCTGCGTAAACCCGCCGTCGGCCACGAGCCCCATTGCGGCGGCCTGCAGGTACCAGCTCAAACGACCCCTCATGAGCTCGATCTTGGCCTTGGCGCCCAGGGCGTCGGACGGCCTGATCTCGTCCCCCAGCACCTCGTAGCTGCCCGGCTCTCCCCGCACGATCTGGAAGGGCTGCCCCACCTTGGTGCTCCCCGACCAGATCCCGCCCACTTCGAAGGTCGTGTTGCCGCTGGTGGCGGCCAGGTGGAGCGTCGCCTTGCGGGTGGGCGGCAGCGGAATGGCGAAGGAGCTGGCCGCCTTGCCGGCCGCCGCCAGGTCCTCCTGGAAGATGGCGGTGGTCTCGAAGGGACCGAGGCCGGTCTGGTACTTGAGCAGCATGGCCGGGTTGGCCCCCCACCACAGCTCGGGCCCGATGGCCAGCTTGAACCCGCCCAGGCCCCGCTTGCCGGTGATCTCCATCCCGACCGGCGCGACCCCGTTGTAGGTGTCCATGTTGGGCCCGTAGTTGGCCTCGGGGTACAGTCCGAAGAAGTCGCCCTCGTATCCCCAGTGGTAGTGGCCGGTGCGGTAGAAGCCCTCCAGCGAGAACCACTTGTCGTCCCACGAGATGCTGGCGTTGTAGACCTTGAGCCGCTCGATGTCCTGCAGCGGGAAGTCACCCTCGTCCGTCTTGACGTTGCGGGGGCGTCCGCGGTTCTCGTAGAAGAGCTCGTCGATGGGGTTGGTGGGGACGTCGCCCAGGACGTTGATCGAGACGTTCGCGATCATGTTCTGGGTGGGACGCGCCGCCAGGTCCGCGTAGAAGGACTGCATCTTGTCGAAGCCGCGGAAGCTCGGGTAGGCGCGGCCGCGTTCGGGTGCCTCCTCGGGGGTGCTCACCAGGGAGCCGCCGGTGTTGAAGGTCTCCAGCTCGACGCGCACGCCGCTCAAGTGGACCTTGTCGCGGGCGGTGGCCAGGAGTGCGGCCCGGTCGCCCTGCGCGCGCAGGCCCATGTTGGCCGGCTGGATGGTGGCGAAGTGCTCGCGGATGGCGGTGACGTCGGTGCCGGGCGCGTAGGGATCTAGCGTGTACGCCTCCTGGAGCGCGTAGTAGGCGGCCCGCGGGTAGAGTTCGTAGAGGTTGTTGTGGTCGGTGGGGCCCTTGGCGACGATCCCCCACCACTCCTCGTTCATGTTGTTGTCGCCCTCGACG
>JAPPGM010000031.1 GCA_028874995.1 Gemmatimonadota bacterium
GCCCCCCGCCAGCCCCTCCGGGAGACACACGGAGTGTGGCCACGGGGGGTAGGCGGATCACCGCAAGGTCAAATCACGGCAGGGAATCACGTAAGTTCAACTGGGACTGCACGATCTGCCATTCCTGCTGTTGGGCCATATCTAGTTCCACCGGACTGAAATACCGGGCAAGACGGTATCAAACGGCGGGCATTTGGAGTAACCGCAACCGGGCGGAAGAACCGTCGAGTATGGCGGGCGGCCATGTGAATGGTGATCAGTGTCAATCCGCCGTGGCCCTTCCCCGTCTCAGCGTTGACGGCAGGTGGTCGATCCGCTGCCCGCGAGGGTAACGATCATCGTTCTGCGGGGCTACCGATCCTGCACGACATGACGCCAAGGAACGCTGCATCATAATGCATCATCATGTTGCACTCATCTCCACATTCCCATAGCTTCCTGATTGATCAGCCCACGAGCGTGGCGGCTGTTCAGGGATACGGAGGTAACTCCAGGATGAAGCGAAAACCGCGCAGATTCGGTCCTCGCCTCACGGTCAGCGTGACGGGCGACGCTTACGAAGCGCTCTCAGTTCTCGCCGCCAAGGACGATGCCTCGATATCCTGGGTAATCCGCCGCGCGATCAATGAGTACATCCGCAGGCACGGATCGGCGGGCTTCAAAGCCCATGGCGGCCGTGAGAACGAATGAACTGGATGCGAGCCACGTGAGCCGGACGGAGTCCAACCGACCGGAGGTCCGGCTTCCATCCGTCCACCGCGAGGCACTCTACCACAGGGCGCTGCCTGCACGACGCACCGGTCCTCTGTACAGCGCTTTTTCGTACCCTACGAAGATCTCACCCGAAGCCATCGCACTCTTCATCTCCGCCCATACCAAGCCCGGCGACACCGTGTTCGACGGCTTTGCCGGGAGCGGCACCACTGGCGTTGCGGCCTTGCTGTGCGAGGATCCTCCGCTGGCGCTGCGGGCGGAGGCCCAGCGGCTTGGTCTGGGCTCGCAGTGGGGTGCTCGCAACGCTGTCCTCTACGAACTCGGCGCACTCGGCGCTTTTGTCGGGCGCACGCTGACCAACCCGCCCGATCCGCTGGCCTTTCGGAAGGCCGCAGAGGACACCTTGCAGGTCGCCCAAGCAGAGGACGGCTGGATGTACGCCGCCGAGAATCCCGAGGGGCGGAGCGGCGTAATCCGCCATGTCGTTTGGTCCGACGTGCTGGAATGTCCCACCTGCCGGCGCGAAACAACTCTGTGGGATTCCTCCGTTTCCTTGGACCCGGCTCACATCGCATCCCGCTTCACCTGTCGTCGCTGTACGCTTGAAGTGCCACTAGACAAGGTCGAGCGCGTCACTCAGGAAACGCACGATTGCCTGCTCGGCAGGAGTCGGACACTCCGCCGCCGGCGTATCGTACGCATCTACGGCTCTACGGGTAACAAGAGTTGGTCGCGCGACGCTACTCAGCAGGATATTTCCCTGCTCACCCGGATTGAGGTCGAATCCATCCCGGATGCCGTGCCTCGGGTAGCCATGCCTTGGGGTGACCTGTATCGCCGAGGCTATCATGCCGGCATCACCCACCTCCACCACCTCTACACAAGGCGCAATCTGATCGTGTTTGGTCGCCTTTGGGAGCGCACTGCGTCCTATGATGCCGAGATTCGCGATGCGCTACGCTTCTGGTTGCTGAGCTACAACGCCTCGCACGCGACCATCATGACGCGCGTTGTCGCCAAGTCGGGCCAGAGAGATTTGACCCCCACCAGCGCCCAACCGGGCGTTCTTTATGTCAGCGGGCTCCCGGTCGAGAAGAACCTAATCTTGGGGTTGCGACGCAAGCTCTCGACCATCGCCAGAGCTTTCGCGGTAACGCACGGTCGCAAGGGAAGGGTCGAGGTTCGTCAAGAGTCGAGCTGCCGCATCCATCTTCCTGATGGTAGCATCGATTATGTGTTTACTGACCCGCCCTTCGGAGGCAACATTCCCTACGCAGAGATCAATTTCATTAATGAAGCTTGGCTCGGACGCCAGACAAACCGCGCCGAGGAGATCATCGTCAGCAACGCCCAGAACAAGTCTGTCTCGGACTACCAGCGGCTCCTCACCATCGCACTCAGCGAGGTTCGTCGCATCCTCAAGCCTACCGGCATGGCCACGCTTGTCTTTCACTCAGCCTCGTCGGAGATCTGGAACGCACTTCGGGACGCCTATTCCGATGCCGGCTTTTACCTCGACTGCGCAGGCGTCCTCGACAAGACACAGGGGAGTTTCAAGCAGGTCACCACCAACGGGGCCGTCAGGGGTGATCCGGTTCTGCTGCTCAGCAAGAAGGCGCCGCCCGACACCAAATCGGCTTCCCCCGTCTGGACGATCGCCGAGAGGCTTCGGCAGGACGCGGCCTTGACCAACGACCCCAGCGAACGGTCGGCGCAACGGCTTTTTTCACGTCTAGTTGGCCATTTCCTTGCTCGTCATCAGCCGGTCCCGGTGGACGCCGATTCGTTTTATCGTTGGTACGAAGAGCGTTGTGCTGCGGAGCTGAGCGAAGGTGCAAGCTCATGAGGCGCTGTACAGCAAGAACCGCAGCACGGGCCTACGAGCGGACGCTGGATCCGGCGCGGCGCAAGCAGTTCGGCCAGTACTTCACGGGCATTCCGCTCGGCAAGCTCCTTGCGCACCTCGCTCTGCGGCCCGAGACCCGCACTGTTCTGGATCCGATGGCGGGGCATGGGGACCTTCTGGATGCAACTCGCGAAGCGGCAGCGGAACGAGCCATCCCCGTCGCGCGCCTTGACGGGATTGAGATCGACACGACCACTGCCGATGTGTGCCGTGGCCGTCTTGCCGCACTCGTCCCCCAGACGTCCGGCCCCGATTGGTCGATTCTTGGAGCGGACGCCTTCGATCCAGCTACGGTAAGCGCCTTGCCGGTTCGGGGCTACGACCTCGTCATCACCAATCCGCCCTATGTGCGTTACCAGACGCGCAACGGCGATGATGCGGCCGCCATCCGGCCTCGCTCGGGTCTTCAGCAGATCCTAGAAGGACACTACGGTGGGGCTGACAGCGAAATCTGGAAAGTGCTCGTGCGGAACTACTCGGGGCTATCCGACCTATCCGTACCGGCTTGGATCCTTGCTGGCCTCTTAGTCCGTCCGGGCGGTCGACTCGCTCTAGTAGCCCCAGCTACTTGGCGCTCCCGCAACTATGCCGATGTCATCCGGTACATGCTCCTTCGCTTCTTCCGGCTTGAAATCATCGTCGCAGATTCCCAACCAGGCTGGTTCTCCGACGCTCTGGTCCGCACCCATCTGATCATTGCAAGACGACTGAGCATTCTCCAAGCAAGACCGCGCCTCAACAGAAGAACACGCTGGGCCGACGCTCGATGGGTTCACGTTGCTCAAGACGCATCGGACGGACACTCGCTTGTCGGAGCCGCTTTCGCGGGCGCACATCCCGAAGCGCGATTTGCCGTATCGGTCTACGCAGGAGCGACCGATTCAGCGCGCGGTATCGGAGTCAAGACTTTCGAGTTACGCCATGAATGGGCTACGCTCGATGCACGGTTGCGGCGAACCTCCTGGTACCCATCGCTTGAAGGCGACGGTGAACGCGGGTCGCCGGTGTCTGCCGCTCGGCAGCCTTCACGGCCAGCCCTTCCCGAAGCAGTGCGCGACCTGCTACCGCCTAGTGCCGACACCACGGTGCTCATTCCCTTGGAAAAGGCTGGCGTTGGAATCGGCCAAGGGCTCCGAACGGGCTGTAACGCATTCTTCTACGTGACGGCCTGTAGCACGGTTAGGAAGGCGAGCGTTCAGGTCAAGGCATCGCACCCGCTAGGTGGTACGGAGTTTACGGTGCCTTCCGCTGCACTCCGCTCCGCACTCCGGCGTCAAGCGGAGATGAAGCTTGTCGAACGCGGTGTTGTTCCTGACGATCGCGTTCTCGACTTGCGCGGCTGGGTTCTCCCGGAAGACTCATCGTCGGTGGAGGACGCTTGTCGGGCCTACGAGCGGCACCGGACGAATCCTCCACGTGTCATGCCGACTGCGCTGGCCGCGTTCGTCCGCCGCGCTTCCACTGTGTCCACCGATAGGTCGCGAGACAAGAGACTCATCCCCGAACTCTCGGCGGTACGCACTAATGTACGCCGACCGAATCGCGAGGGCGTGATACCCCGTTTCTGGTACATGATTCCGGACTTTGCACCGCGACACCTTCCGGCAGCGTTCGTACCCCGAGTGAATCATGGCACGCCTTGGATCGAACGGAACATGGATCCACCGTTGTTGATCGACGCCAACTTCTCGACCTTTTGGACACCGGACGACAGTTGGACACGTTTCGGAATCAAAGCTCTGCTCAACAGCATTTGGTGTCGGTGCTTCATGGAAGCATCTGGTACACCGCTTGGCGGCGGTGCCCTGAAGCTGGAGGCCACGCACTTGCGCCGCCTTCTTGTGCCCCGGCTCACGAACGAGGCTCGATCCGCGCTGAATGCTGCCGGTAGGAACTTGACCCGAGATTCGCATGATGTTCAGGAGTACATCAATCGCATTGTCCTCCAAGCGCTGGTGCCCGAGCCGATGTCGGAGCCATCGTTGCTAGAGCTGGAGGCCCGCCTGATGACACGAACACGCGATCTTCGTGCTGGCCGACAGAGGGTTGCGTCCTGAGGGGCCGATGTCACTGCTGTCTCATTGGCTCAGCCGAATCAGGCTGGATCAAGGAAACCGGTCAGCCTGTGTCCGAAACGAAACACCAGCCCCAAGAGGTCTGAGGCCGCGACCAAGGAACGCGCCATGTCGGACCCCCACGGGTATACTTGCAGGTCGAATGTGTTGGTCTCTATCCGCCTGAAGAGAATGAGCGAGTTTTCATACGAATAGCCCCCCTTCAACTCCGAGGGGAGGTTGATCCGCTCCATCTGGTTGTCTCCGTGCCACGTCACGGGACATTTATCCCGCCGCATTTGGCCAGACACCAGCGATGGCTCAGCAATGCGTACCACGTGTCCAGAACTGTACTCTTGAAAAACAGGGCCAAAGAAGCGGTGAGTGCCACGCGGCAATTCTAGTTGCGTTCGTGACCCGCCAGAGAGGCTACGAGCTTCCACCCACATCTGTGCGTAGTCTTGGGGCTTGACGCTTGCGTCCGCCATCGGTGTGGCGCCTGGCACGTTTGGTTCGGGCAGCGATTCTGCTTCTTCGCCGCGCGGTTCAACCGGTAAGCGCTGGCGCAGTGCGCTGTATCGCTCGAGCATCTCCGGTGTCAACTCGACTGCCGAGCCAATCGCAGCGTCCCATGCCTTGTTCACTGGTTCCAACCGACGATGTGCCTTCTCCAGCCAGCCAACCTCAGCGTTGATCGTCAGTCCCCGGCTGGTAAGATTGGCCGACCCGACCAGACTGCCAGCGGTGCCGTCCTCCCGTCCGAATACGTAGAGTTTCGGGTGAAACGCCGCGTGGGTTGTGAGGCGACCGGCGGACAGACGAGGTGCGCCGGCGACGAGAACTCGACTATTGTCCTTTTCCTGCCAGAACCGCAAGGCACTGGGTTCTGTGAGCCCGAAATCAAGCGACGCGACAATTGTCTTCGCGACGGTCTCGGGTTTGCCATCCACCGCTGATCGAGCAATGCAGTCGAAGAGCATCCGGCTACCGGACAGGGTGACATAGGCAGAACACACTCGGGCGCTGACAAGGCCATCTCGCATGATGTCGTGTAACCCGCTCAGCATCGTTCCTGGGGACGACTGATTCTGCACGATGAACATCAGCGTACCCTGTAACCGTCGGCTTTAGGTGACCCGTGTTGCCCTCGGGCACCGTAGGTTTCCGAGGAGGAGGACGGAAGCGGGATGCCGAAGCGCCGCCTAATGGTCATTGCCCGATCTCTCCCGTACGGCAGATTCGCATGGAGCTGCTCCGGGGCGTGCCAGAGGCCCGACAAGGCTGGTATCACCGGCACCCCTGCATGGCGAGGTCATGGAGTCTGCTCGGGCAGATCGGGGTAGCCTCAGATTCGGCCTCCCGAACACCATGATCCACGCGGGCGGTTTCTTCATCGCTCGTTTCCTCCGTCAGGCGTTCTGCGTCGAAATATAACGCGTTCCTTTCCCCGCGCGAGCGAGTCAACCTAACCACGGCGACGCGGGATGGAAGCCCATCGCCTCCCCCGTGTCTGCGAACACTGGGAGGCCGATGCGTGGGTCTCTCAGGAGTTCTTGCGAGCCGCTGGCAGCGGCGTCCGACAGACCTGACACGTTCTGACACATCCTGACACGTCCTGACACAATAGGGCGTTTCCGACGGATTGACTTGCCCGCGAACGGTCCTCCACCGTTCGGGCATGGAGACGCCGAAACACCAGTCCGGAAGCTCTCGACATGGGGCGTGATCGGCCTCCGCTGCTCTCGGCTCCAGGCTGGATTGAAACCCATGAGGGATGAGACTCGTAAGGTGCGGCCCTTCGGGTCACCGAAGGGTGAAGGGCGGCACGACCAAGCATCGAGGCGAAGCACCGGAGGAGTCGCAAGTAGTCAGGTTGATCCACCCCAAGGCGGAACCGGTGCCCGTGCCCAGCTACATGGGCGCTGGCGAGATCGTTCGCCGCTCCGGCTTCCGGAGTGCATGGACGGCCCGGCGCCGCTGGCCTTCGTCCGACCGACCGCCGCGCCTCGCGAGGTGCATCTGAACGGGTTCCCCGGAGCGCTCGCGGAGGTGCACCGCCACCGCATCAACTCGGTGCCCCGTGGCAACGTGGGGAATGGTCTGTTTCCCACTCGCTTGGGCGCCTTGCCGACACCGTTGTTTGGCTTGACGTGCGTGTCGGTGCTGACGGAGCAGTCCGAGGTCCCGCCGAGGAGCGTCCCCCGGGGTCGGCACTTTCCCGGTCGCGGCGGTTCCCCGAGCCATGAGGGCTCGGAAGAGGTGAGCCGACGGTGATCGCCCACCTCAAGGGACGCGACCGGGCGCTCGAAGCCTTCGGCCTGACGGGCCGTCGGGCCGAGTGGATCGCGCTGGCGAGCCTGCACGG
>JAPPGM010000100.1 GCA_028874995.1 Gemmatimonadota bacterium
GCCTGTCCAACGGCGCCCCCCGCTTCGTCGACTCGGCGATCCCGCTGCCGCTGGAACTCGCGGCGCTGGAGGCGGTGGCGTGATCAGGCGCCCACCCGTCGCCGCGGCAAAACCCGGGACGCGAGCATGTCAGAATGGGACAGGCCACCGGCGGGTGCAAAAAGCAACGCCATCAAACCGTGGCGGCGCTTCGGTTGCGTGATCCCGCCGCGGCGCAATGCCGACTTCCGCCTGGCGGGCGCCTGGCAATCTGGCCGGTGGCCAGGTTCCTCATCTTCGATGGAGCGTGGCCTTCCCGGCTTGCGTTCGTCACATCTGCGGTGGACGCTTCGCTCCAACGATACGCGACGTAAAGACAACGTTACATTTTGTCAACCACAGTATACATTCAGCGACTCCAAGGCTTCGCTCTGCGTCGCTCCTCGGGCCAATAAGGCTGCTATTCCCCCTTCGTCGCTCCTTGCCAGCCCGGCGTCTCGGCACTCTCGGTAGCTCACGAACTTCCGGGACGCGCCCCCTAATCCCACCCCACCTGCCCCGCCCGCCCCACCGCCTCCACCCGAATCGTCAGGATATCGATGTCGTGGTACTGCTGGTGCCGTATCGACGACGCGTAATGCCTCAGCAGCCGCAGCGGCGTCTCGGACTCCACCGGGACGCCCGCGGCCCCCTCGCTGAGCATCGCCAGCTGATCCTCCAGGTTGGTCGTGTCCGTGGTCGCGATGAACTCCAGGTCGGCCGCCTTGCCGTCGCTGTGCGCGATCAGGAGCAGTTGCCGCTCCCGGTCCGCTGTCGCTTCCGCCTCGCCGCGGGTCAGGATCTGCATCGTCTCCTCGCCCACCGCGCGCAGCCGCGTTTCCATCTCCTCTCCCCAGCGCTTGCGAGCGGCAAACTCCGTCAGGAAGGCGTCGATCTCGGGCCACGTCTCGGCCGTCAAACGGGTCTTGAGGCGTGACCGGCCCCCGCCGGTGATCTCCCCGAACATCGTCAGCACGATCACGGCGAGGCCGCCGACGGTCATTCCGTTGCCGAGCAGCTGGCCCCACGCCCCCTGCATGTACTCCGGGTAGATCCAGTCGAACTGGAAGGCGATGCCGAGCCAGAAGGCGACGCCGACCACGAGTCCCTTGCGATAGTCCAGTCCCTCCGAGAGCAGGATCTTCATCCCGAAGACGAAGATCAGGGCGACGAGGATCACGTAGTACGACGCCACCACCGGCCCCGGTATCGCGACGATCAGCGTGACGAACTTGGGCAGGAACGCCATGACGACGAAGACGACGCCGACGCAGATGCCGATACGCCGCGCGGCGACCCCGGTCAATTCCGCCACGGCGATGCTCATCCCGTAGGTCGTGTTCGGGACTGTGCCGGCCAGGCCGGAGAGGAGATTGCCCACGCCGTCGGCGCCGATCGCCCCCTGAATCGAACGGAAGTCGATCGCGCGGGGCTTGCGCCACGAGACCCGCTGAATCGCGATGCTGTCTCCGAGCGTGTCCATCGCGCCCACCAGCGTCACCATGATGAAGGAGGGCAGAAGGGCCCAGAACTCGGGCCGGAAGCTGAGGTCGACCCCGGGATAGGCCAGATCCGGCAGGCCGATCCAGGCGGCCTCGGCGACGGTGGTCATGTCGTAGATCCCGAAGCCCAAGCCGGCGACGAGGCACCCGGCCACGATGCCGATGGCGGGGGCCCACAACCGCATCACGCCTGAGAAACGAAGCGGGATCAGGATGGTGACGAGCAGCGTTACGCCCGCCGTGACCGGCCCGGCCGCCGCCGAGGCGTCCGCGGGAACCTCGGCCAGCTTCCGCAGGATGAGAGGCGTGAGGGTGATCGGTATGAGGATCAGCACGGTGCCCGCGACCGTCGGCGTGAACACCTTGCGCAGGAGCGCCATCCGTGCGGCGAGGACGAACTGGATGATGGCGGAGGCGATGATCAGGGTGGCGAGCATCCCCGGCCCGCCCTGCTCGAGGGCGGTCACGCTCACCGCGAGAAAGGCGCTCGTGCTTCCCATGACGAGGATGTAGCCCGCCCCGATACGCCCCACCTTGCGGGCCTGGATCGCCGTGGTGAAGCCGCTGATCACGAGCGCCGCGAACACCGCCCACGAGAGGTATTCATCGCTGCCGCCCGCCAGCGTGATCATGATCATCGGGGTCAGCACGATGCTCGCGATGCAGAGCATGGCATACTGCATGCCCAGCCCGACGGTTATGGGGAGCGGGGGCCGGTCGTCGGGCTCGTAGCGGACGTCCTGGCGGACGTTGGCGGGACTCGGGCCGCTCATCGGCCGCGCCCTCCGGCCGCCACGGCCGAGCGCAATGGTCCGGGGTGAACACCGAGCCGTGCGAGAGCCTGGCGCAGCACTTCGAGCGCCAGATCGATCGTGTCGAGATGCGTGCGAAAGGCCAGCGCTGCCATCCTGAGCATGAATTCCCCTTCGACTGTCGTGGAGGACATGAAGACCCGCCCGTCGCGATGCGTCTCCTCGACGAGGGCCTGGTTGAACGCGTTCGCGCCGCCCGATTCGGGCACCCACCGGAAGGTCACCACGGTGAGATCCGGTTCCGGCCCCACCTCGAACCCGAGCTTTCCGGCCTCGCGGTGGAAATACTTCGCCAGCTCCACCTTTTCCCGCAGACAGGCCCGGAACGGCTCCTCGCCGTGCAGTAGGAGCGGCAGCCAGACGCGCAGCCCGCGGAAGTGCTTGGTGAGTTCCGGCGACACGGCGGCGGGCGACCGTCCCCCGGCCTCGGCCTCGACCGTGTCCTGCATGTAGGCGGCGTAGTAGGCGTGCGCGTCCTGGAGCGCGTCGCGGTTCCGGACGAGCACGGCGCCGGTGCCGTAGGGGAGAAACATCCCCTTGTGCGGGTCGAGGACGATCGAGTCCGCGCGCTCCATGCCTGAGAGCACCGGGCGGAACTCGGGCAACATCGCGAAGAAGCCCCCGTAGGCGGCGTCGACATGGTACCACAGGCCCTCCCGCCGGGCGATGTCCGCGATTGTCGCGAGCGGGTCGAGCGCGCCGGTGTCCGCGGTGCCCGCCGAGGCGAGCACGAGCCAGGGCCGGAGACCCCGGGCGCGGTCCGCGGCGATCGCTTCGGAGAGGGATTCGGGGCACAGGCGCCGGCCCTCGTCCACCGCGACATCCCGGCGCACGGACTCGCCGAGGCCGGCCACGCGCAGCGCCTTGTGAAGACACTGGTGAATGTGGGGCGAGGCGTAGACGACGGCCCGGTGGAAGTCGCGCGCCCGGAGCCCCGCCGCTTCACGCGCGGCCACGACCGCGATCAGGCTCGCGACGGATCCGCCCGAGGCGAGGTTGCCGTCGGCGGTCTCGGGAAACCCGACGAGCTTCGCCATCCAGTCGAGGATCAGGTCCTCCATTTCGACGGCCCCCGGGCCCGCAAATCGCACGCCGGCGTACTCGTTCGTCACCGCGGCCAGGTAGTCGGCGAGCGACGAAGCGTAGATCCCGCCGCCGGGGATGTAGGCCAGGTGCCCGGCGTGCGAGGGCTTGAGACCCGGGCGCACGACGGACTCGTCGATCCGCTCGATGAGCTGATCCACCGGGCGGGGCCCGGGCCCGGCGGCGAGGTCCCGGAGTTCGAGGGCGCCCGACTTGTCGTGGTTGTAGGCGGGTGTCTCCGGGAGCTTGTCGAGGAAGTGCTGGGCGTAGGCGTGCGCCGCCCTCATGAGGCTGTTCCGCTCGGCCGCATCGGGGTCGAGCGGCCGGGCGGCCTGTTCCAGCTGGAGAATGCGGGAGCGCCGCGAGGTTGGGTCCGGGTGCTTCGCGCGCGTTCTCACCAGGGATCGTCCGGCAGGACCACCCGCGGTCCCTCGCCGCGCTCCTCCACGGCGTCCATGTGGAGGAAGTACTTTCCGACTCCGGCCGCGCCCTGCATGTGCCCGGTCTGGGCGACGAGCAGGTCGGGTTGCACGCGGTGCTCGGCCTGGGTCCACTTGCGGCCGTCGCCGGCGGGGGTGCCGCGGGTCACCAGGTCGGCGTTCAGGCGGTCGACGAAGGTCCTGTATTCGGCGTTGCCGGTGGTGCGGTACAGGGTCAGGAAGTGCTCGGCAGCGCCGGCGGTGCCGCAACACTGGCTGATGTTCTCCCAGAAACCGGGGGTGCGTTTTTCGGGGATCCCGGTGGCGGCGACTCCGCGGGCGCCGCGGGCGACCCAGTCGCGCCACCGCTTGTCGGCAGTGGTTTCGGCGAGCTGGTGGAAGAGGCGGTTGGTGCCGACGGGGCCGTGGCACCAGGAGAGGTAGTAGAGGTCCTCGCCGCCGGGACGGGAGTGGAAGATGCGGTAGCCGGGGGCGGCGGCGCTGTCGTCGAGGGTGGCCTGGGAGATCAGGTAGCGGGCGCCGCCCAGCGCGGCCTGGAGGAAGTCGTCCTCTCCGGTGGCCCGGTGGAGCGTGGCGAGGAAGTAGGCGATGCCGGCGGTGCCGTGGGAGAAGTTGGGCATCTCGCGCGGGTAGTCGGGCCAGACGTCCCATCGCAGGCCGGTTTCGGTCTCGATGGCACGTTCGACGAGCCGCGCCCCCGCCGCTTCGGCACCTCCCAGCGCGCCCCTCTCGCCGAGCGCTTCGTGCAGGTAGAGCAGACCCAGCCCCGTGCCCGCGGTCCCGCTGATGATGTCGTTGACCTCCCTGGCATCGTCACCCGAGCCCATCGGCCAGGCGGCCCCGTTGCCGACCACGCCGGCGCCGTCCAGCAGGAGCCGGGTGGCGCGTGCGGCGTCCGCCCGGTGCGCGTCACGCCCGGTGGCGCGCCAGGTCTCGGCCAGCACGAAGGCGATGCCCGCGAGGCCGGTGTAGAGACCCGCGGCGTGGCCCTGGCCGAGTGAGGCGGCGAGGTGGGCGGCACCGGCGACGGCCGCGTCCAGGTACTGCTGGTCGCCGGTGGCGTGGAAGAGTTCCAGGGCGAAGGGGAGGACGCCGGGGGAGTGTGTGTATAGTGTGTATCCGGTGGAGGCGGGGTCGGTGGGGTCGGCGGGCCAGGTGATGCCGTGGGGAGTGTCGATGCGGTGGGTGTCGAGCCAGTTCCAGGCCTCGAGGGCGATCCGGAGGTGGGGACGGGGGGTGGGGGGTCCGGCGGACAGGCTGCGGAGTAGGGAAGGGGACAGCGCGAACGCGGCGGCGGCCCCGGCCGAGCCGGCCACGAAGGAACGCCGGGTCCAGTGTGTATAGTGTGTATTGCACCGGTCGCACATGTCAGTTGCCCCCCACCCCCGGCACCCCCGCCGGTTCGTCGTCCCACCACCATAGCGGCGCGACCTCCCTGTCACCCGGGTACTGCTCGGCCAGCGTGTCGGCGTCGTAGAGGCGTCCGTTCATCATCACCATGTGAATGCGGTTCGTGTTGCGGAGGTCGTCGAGCGGGTCGGCGTCAAGGATAACCAGGTCGGCCAGCTTCCCGGCCTCGATCGTGCCCAGATCCTCGTCGAGCCCGATCGCCTCGGCGCCGAGAATGGTGGCCATTCGTAGCGCATCAAGCTCGCCGATGCCGCCCGCCGCCATCGCCCAAAGCTCCCAGTGGAACCCCAGTCCCTGTAGCTGCCCGTGGCTCCCCACCCCCGCCCGTCCCCCCGCCTCGACCAGGTCCTTCACGAAGAGGGCGTGGTCGGCGAAGACGTGCTCCTCGTCGCGGAACCACTGTGCACGGCGCAGCGTCCCCCCGTCGATCACCGAGTGCGGCACGAAGCGGCGCAGCTTGTCGTCGTCGTGCGGGTTCTCGCGGCTGAAGAAGTAGTTCTCCGCCCACGGTCCCCCGTAGGATACGAGCAGGGTGGGGCTGTAGGCGCGTCGCGTCGCCACGAAGAGCTGCACATAGTCGTCGTAGACGGGGTAGATGGGGATCGAGTGTTCCAGACCGGGGTACCCGTCGATCGTCTCGTTGAGGTTCTGGCGGATGTTGAGCGACCCCTCGGTCGTGGGCATGAGGCCGAGTTCGCGCGCCGCCATGATGATCCACTGGCGCTGCTGGCGGTTCCCCGCGACGTACATCTTGATCGTCTTGGTGTCGAAGTACTTCGAGTACCTGGAGAGGATGTCGCGCGCCTCGTCCTCGGAACCGATCATGTGCTGCCAGAAGACGCCGGGGCCGGTCGAGTAGACGCGCGGGCCCACCAGCTCGCCGGTGCGCACGCGGTCGGCGTAGCTGAGCACGTCGGTGGTGCCGGTCTGGGGATCGCGGGTGGTGGTGACGCCGTAGGCCACGTTGGCCAGATAGGGCCAGACGTCGGAGCGGTGGAGGTTGTTGGCGGGGCGCATGTGGGCGTGGGTGTCGACAAAGCCGGGGACTATGGTCTTGCCCGAGAGGTCGAAGACGCGGGCGTCGGCAGGGACGTCGAGGGAGCCGGAGGGACCGACGGCGGCGATGCGGTTGTCGCGGATCAGAATGTCGGCCCGGTCGATGACGCCCGCTTCGGCCACGGTGATAACGCGGGCGCCGGTGAGCAGGGCGGTGCCGCGCGGGATGTCGCGCGGGGCCTGGATGTCGATCCAGACTTCGGTGGGCCGGTATTCGTCGTCGTCCTCCTCTTCATCGCCCTCCTCCGCCGCTCCGGCCTCTTCTCCTTCCTCCGCTCCTCCGGCGGCTTCGCCCTCCTCAGCCGCTTCTTCCGCCTCCGCCTCCCGCGCCTCCTCGAAGGCCTCCGCGGCGTCCAAATCGTAGGTGAAGAAGGCGCGCCCCAGCGACCAGTGCACCGCGCGCCCGCTCGCGGCCCAAGCCGGGAACTCGGCGCCGATGTCGGTCAGCCGCCGGGCCGACATGTCGTTGAAGTTTCGCATCTTGTTGCGGTGAGTGTGGTTGCATGTTCGACAGCCCGA
>JAPPGM010000006.1 GCA_028874995.1 Gemmatimonadota bacterium
ACAACCACCACAATCAGATGCGAAAACTGTCGCCCGCTGCCGGGCCGGCAAGGCGGACGATAGGTGAACAGCAACGCAATTCGCCCGAGGAGCAACGCAGAGCGAAGCGATCCGGCCCGGATGCATCGCCGGTCGAATGCCGTGAGGGTCTTTCAGTGGCTCCTAGTTCCGGCTGAAATCCAGGCCCTCGTCGAGCTTCTGCACGAAGGCGGCGAGTAGCTCCGCCGTGTGCAAAAGGTCCGACACGGCGACCATCTCGCTTGGCGAGTGCATGTAGCGGTTCGGCACCGACACCAGACCGGTCGGCACACCGCCGCGGGCAAGGTGGATGGCGTCGGCATCGGTGCTGGTCCGCAGCGGTGCGGCCTGAATCGAATAGGGGATGCTCCGCTCGCCGGCCGTTTCGGCCAGCAGCTCGAAGACCGCCGGATGCGTCGCCGAGCCCCTGGTCAGCACCGGACCCCCACCGAGCGCATGCTCCCCAACCTCGCTCTTCTCGACTTCGGGCACGTCGGTGGCGTGCGTCACGTCGACGACGAGCGCCACGTCCGGCGAAAGGCCGAAGGCGCTGGCACGCGCGCCGCCCCCCGTGTAGCCGATCTCCTCCTGCGCGGTCGCCACCGCCACCACCCCCGCCAGGCCCTCCTCCTCGGCCACCTTCCGAAGCGCCTCCAGCACGATGAAGGCACCGACGCGGTTGTCGATCGCCCGGCTGGCCACCCGGTCACCAGCCAGCCGCACCATCCCCGCTTCCAGCACGGCCGGGTCGCCCACCCGCACCCCCAGCTCCTTTAGTTCGTCCCTGGATCCCGCCCCCACGTCGATCCACAGCTTCTTCACCTTCGCGGCCTTGTCGCGCTCCTTCGGCTCGATCAGGTGAATCGCCTTGCGGCCGATCACGCCCGGCACATCGCCCCTCGCACCCAGCACGCGCACTCGCTGCCCGACCAGAACCTGCGGGTCCCAGCCTCCGATTCCCGCAAAGTAGAGGAGGCCGGACTTGTCGGCGTGGGTGACCTGCAGCCCGATCTCGTCGATGTGGCCGGCGAGGAGGACCAGGGGACGCGCGTCGGGTCGTACGGCTGCATAGTTGTTGCCGACCACATCGGTCCACGCTTCGGCAAAGGTCGCTGCCTCGCGCCGCCAGACCCGTGCCGCTCGGCCCTCGAAACCCGACGGGCCGGGTGCGTCGAGCAGGCGCTCCAGAAAGGAGATGTCGTGGCTCATCGGCGATCCTCCGGGCCGGAGTCGCGGGTGTGCACCTCCGCGCGACGGGTGGTGGAGGACCCGTCGGCGCCGTAGACCCGGAACTCGATGGTCCCATCGCGCATGCGCCTCTCCAGCCTGCGCCGCGCCAGGCGCTGGAGCCACCGCCTCGACACCGGAATCAGGAGACCGAACCCCAGCAGGTCCGTAAGCACGCCCGGCGTGAGCAGGAACGCACCCCCCACGAGTATGGCGAGCCCATCCAGCAGCGACCGTCCCGGTAGCCGCCCGGACGCCAGCTCCCGCTGGACGGCCAGAAACGCCCTGATCCCCTGTTGGCGGGCCAGCGCGGCCCCCGCCACCCCGGTCGTGACGACCAGCGCCACGGTGGGCATCAGCCCGATCCACTGGCCGATGCGCAGGAGGATCACCAGCTCCAGCAACGGTACGGCGACGAAGATGAAGATCAACCTGCTCAGCAAGTTCCCGGCTCCTTTCGCGGGGCTGGCGGCCCGGGGCACGGGCCCGTTCGGCGCCCCCGCGCCGCTATGACGACGGTCCTGCCAGGGACTGCCCGAATACCCCCGGCCCGTCCTGCAATGTATATTCTTCGTCACCACCCGTGGTCCGGGGGATCCCTCCGGCTGACCCATCTTCACCTTCCCGCCCCCACGAAACCGGGGCGCCAGCCGCGATGCAACAGACATATTTCCGCAAGGGTTTCGGCCTCAAGGCCGCCGTCAGACCCATCATCGATTCGGAGTACCATTCCGCCATCGTGGAGCGGATCCGGTCGCGTGCGTACACCGACCGTTTCGGCGACATCACCGTGCGCCTGGCGAAGCACTTCGGGTTCTGCTACGGGGTGGACCGCGCCGTGGACTACGCCTACGAGACGCGCCACAAGTTCCCGGACAAGACCATCTACCTGGTGGGCGAGATCATCCACAACCCGCATGTGAACACCCGGCTGGACGAGATGGGCATCGAGTCGATCCTGCCGGGCGACGACGCCGAGTTCGACTTCGGGCACATTACCGCGGACGACGTGGTGATCATCCCGGCTTTCGGCGTCACCCTCGCCGACCTGAAGCGGCTTCAGGACATCGGCTGCATTCTGGTCGACACGACCTGCGGCTCGGTGCTGCTGGTCTGGAAGCGGGTCAACAGCTACGCCAAGGACGGATTCACGGCCGTCATCCACGGCAAATACAAGCATGAGGAGTCGCGGGCCACGGCAAGCCAGGTGGAGCGCTACGAAGGGGGCAAGTACATCATCGTGCGCGACATGTCCGAAGCCGAGGTGGTGGGCGCCTACATGACCGGGCGGCCGAACGCCCCGGGCCGTGAAGCGTTCGTTCGTCACTTCGCGCTTCGCAGCTCGGACGGGTTCGATCCCGACCGGGACCTCAAGAGGATCGGCGTGGCCAACCAGACCACCATGCTCGCGACCGAGTCGCTCGCCATCGGCGCCCGTCTGCGCGAGATGATGGCCGAAGCCTTCGGCGAGGAGCACGCGGAGGGACACTTCCGCTCCTTCGGCACGATCTGTTCCGCCACCCAGGAGCGCCAGGACGCGATCCTTGAAATGATGGAGGCGCCGCCCGACATCATGATCGTGGTGGGCGGCTACAACTCGTCCAACACCAACCATCTCGCCCACCTCTGCCGCGAGTACACCACGACCTTCCACATCGCGGACGCGACCTGCATCGATACGGTGACCGGGTTGATCCGCCACAAGCCCGTACTGGATCCCGATGCTCCCGAGGTGACAGAAGGGGACTGGCTGCCGCCCGGGCCGTTCCAGCTTGGCATCACCGCGGGAGCGTCCACGCCGAACAACAAGATCGGTGAAGCGTTGTCGCGGGTGTTGGAGATCAGGGCGATCGAACTGGTGCTGTAGCGGCCCGGGAAGGGGACCTCATCCGCAGCGGTTTCGGTTGCGTGGGGCGAGAAATGTAAACTGCGATTTCCATTTTGGAACCTGCGGTTTACGTTTTCGCTTGCTCAGATGTGCAACGCCCGCCCCAGCGCCCCCAGCGCCCCCTCCGCCACCGCCTCGGACAGCGTCGGGTGCGGGTGCATGGCCCGGTCGATCTCCTCGACGGTCGACTCCAGGTGCCGTGCCACCACGAACTCCGCGATGAGTTCCGTGGCGTGCGGCCCCACGATGTGCGCCCCCACCACCTCCGAGTACCGCTTGTCGCGTATCACCTTGACGAACCCGGTGGAGTCCCCCGCAGCCAGCGCCCTCCCGTTCCCCGCCCACGGAAACTTGCCCACCTCGATGTCCAGCCCCTTCTCGCGCGCCTGCTCCTCGGTGAGCCCGACCGACGCCACCTCGGGGTGGCAATAGGTGCAGTTGGGAACGTTGGCGTAGTCGACCGTGTGGTGCCCCGCGCCCGCGATATGCTCGGCCGCGACCACGCCCTCGTGCATCCCCTTGTGGGCCAGGAGCTGGTTGCCCGCGCAGTCGCCCACCGCCCAGATGCCGGGAACATTGGTGCGCGCCGCCTCGTCGATCGCGATGAAGTCGCCGTGTTCGGTCAGCTTCACGCCCGCGGCCTCGAGGCCGATGTCCTCCGTGTTGGGAATGCGCCCCACCGCCGACAGCACGTAGTCGACGTCGAGGGTGTGCGCCTTCCCCCTTCTGTCGGTGAACGAGATGGTCACCCCGTCGTCGCGGGCCTCGGTGTTCTTGACGCGCGCGCGCGTGTAGATGTCCATCTTCCGCCGCTTGAAGGCCTGTGCGACGGTGCGCGACGAGTCCTTGTCCTCCAATGGGAGCACCCGGTCCAGCGCCTCGATGACGGTCACCTTCGTACCGTACGCGTTGTATATGTCGGCGAACTCCATCCCCACCGCCCCCGCCCCCACCACCACCAGCGACTGCGGCGCCTCGTCCTGGAAGAGCGCCCCGGTCGACGACCAGATCCGCTCTTCGTCGATCCTGAGGAAGGGGAGGCTGCGCGGCCGCGACCCGGTTGCGATGATGATGTCCCCGGCGGTGATCCGGCGCCTCTCGCCGTCCTTCTCCACCTCGACCGCGCCACCGCCCAGCAGCCGCCCGTACCCCTCGACGTGGTCGACACCGTTCTTCTTCAGCAGGAAGCTGACTCCGTTCGAGAGACGGCTCGCCACCTTGCGGCTCCGTTTCTGTGCCGGACCCAGGTCGGCCGTGAAGCCGTCGAACGAGATCCCGTGACCACCCGCGTCCTTCAGTTCGTTGACAAGGAGTGCGCTGCTCAGGAGCGCCTTCGTGGGAATGCAACCGATGTTCAGGCACACCCCGCCCAGCTTGTCGGCCTCGACACAGGCGGCCTTGAGCCCGAGCTGTCCCGCGCGGATGGCGGCGACGTAGCCGCCTGGGCCGCCGCCGATGATGATGACGTCGTAGTCGGTGTTTCCGTTCGTGTTGCCTGCCAAGGGAAAGCCTCTCTTCAGGTGTGACTGCCGAGCAGCCGCACTTCCGCGACTGCAGTCCCGTGGACGAATCCGCGCGGCCCGCTACATCAGGATCGCCGCCGGCTCCTCCAGGAACGACTTGAGCGTGGCCAGGAAGCGGGCCCCCTGGGCGCCGTCGATGACCCGGTGGTCGCAGCTCATGGTGACGCGCATGCGGGGCTGCACGACCACTTCGCCCGCCTCCGCCACCGGCCGTTCCTCGACCGCGCCAACCGCGATGATCCCGGCCTCGGGAGGATTGATCACTGCGGTGAACTCCTCGATCCCGAACATCCCCAGGTTGGAGATCGAGAAGGTGGACCCGGTGTACTCGTGCGGCTGCAGCTTCTTCTCGCGCGCGCGTCCGGCGAGCTCGCGCACCTCGGTGGAGATCTGCCCCAGCCCCTTGCCGTGCGCGTCCCGCACCACGGGGGTGATGAGACCGTCGGGCACGGCCACCGCCACGCCGATGTGAACGCGATTGAAGCGGCGGACGGAATCGCCCTGCCACCAGGCGTTGCACTCGGGGTGGTGGGTAAGCGCGACCGCCGCCGCCTTGATGACCAGGTCGTTGATCGACGCCTTCGCGCCGCGCGCGGCCAGCAGTTCGTTGACCCGCTTGCGCGCGGCCAGACCCCGGGTCATGTCCACGTCGATGGTGAGGAAGAAGTGGGGGACGGGCCCGAGCGATTCGGTGAGGCGGCGGGCGACGGTCTTGCGCATCTGGGTGAGCGCGACGTCCTCGAATTCGGTGTCGGGGGGGGCGGGCCAGGGGGTGACGGGCGGTGTGGGGACGGCTGCGGCCGCCTCCGCCGCCGCACGGGCCGCAGCTTCGACGTCCCGCTTGATGACGCGGCCACCGGGGCCGGAGCCCTGCAGCGTGGCGATGTCGAGGCCGGCGTCCCGGGCGAGGCGCTTCGCGACGGGTGAGGCCTTGACGCGGGTGGGGGTGGCGGGAACTGTCGCCTCCACCGAGGGCGCCGTCGTGGTCGCAGGGGCGGAGGCCTCCACCGAACGGGCCGATGTGGCCGTCTCCGGGGCGGCAATGGGCGCCGCAGTTCCCGGGGTCGCCGCCGTCGCCGCTGGCCGCGGAGCCTCCGTCGGCCCTTCGCCTGGACCCGCATCCGGCGCCCCGTTCCCATCGGCCACAGCCCCACCCCCCAGCCCCTCCACCAGCCCCGCAATGTCCTCACCCTCCGCAGCGATGATCGCGATCACGTCCCCCACCGGCGCGGCCGCCCCCTCACCCACCAGCACCTTGCGGAGCACGCCCTCGCCACGGGCCACCAATTCCATCGTGGCCTTGTCGGTCTCGATCTCGGCGAGGATGTCGCCCTGGGCGACTGCATCCCCCTCACCCTTCAGCCACTTGACGACCTGGCCCTCCTCCATCGTGGGCGAGAGCGCTTCCATGTGGACCCTGGTTGCCATTGTCTCCCTGCTCTCAGTTGGCCGTCGCGGCGAGACGCCGCCGCAAGTCCCCGATGCCCGCCCAGGTCCTCGTCATGATGTCCCCACCTCCATGTAGAGCACCTTCCTGCACGCCTCCACAACCGCCTTCACCCCCGGCTTGGCGAGCTGTTCCATGTTCTTCGCGTACGGCATCGGCACGTCGGCCTGGGTCACCCGCAGCACGGGGGCGTCGAGTTCGTCGAAGGCCTCGTCCTGGATCAGCGACACGATCTGTGCCCCGACGCCCGCGAACGGCCACCCTTCCTCCAGGTAGACCACCCGGTTCGTCTTCGCCACCGTCGCGAGGATCGCGTCCACGTCGAGGGGCCGCAGCGAGCGCAGGTCGAGCACCTCGGCCTCGATCTCCTCGCGTTCGAGCGCACGGGCCGCCTGCAGCGCGATGTGCACCATCTTCCCGTGGGTGATGATGCTCACGTCCTCGCCAGTGCGCTTCACTTCGGCCACACCGAGCGGGATCACGTACTCCTCGTCGGGGACCTCGCCGCGCACGTTGTAGAGCAGCTCGCCCTCCATCACCGCGACCGGATCGTCGTCCCGGATGGCCGCGGCGAGCAGCCCCTTGGCGTCGGCGGGGGTGGCCGGGGTGACGAGCTTCACGCCGGGCGCGTGCACGTAGTACGTCTCGCAGGCCTGGGAGTGCTGGGCAGAGAGCTGGAGCGCGGCCCCGGTCGGCCCCCGGAACACCATGGGGATGGGGACCTGCCCGTTGGTCATGTACAGCATCTTGGCCGCGCTGTTGATGACCTGGTCGAGGGCCAGGATCGAGAAGTTGAAGGTCATGAACTCGCAGATCGGGCGCAGTCCGGCCATCGCTGCGCCCACGCACAGCCCGGCAAAGCCCAGCTCGCTGATCGGCGAATCCACCACGCGCCGGTCGCCGTAGCGTGCCAGCATGCCGCGCGAGACCTTGTATGCACCGTCGTACTCGGCGACCTCCTCGCCCAGCAGGAAGACCGAGTCGTCCCGGTCCATCTCCTGGCACATGGCCGCGTTGAGGGCCTCGCGGTAGGTGATCTCAGCCATGGGGGCCGCCTTCGGGGCCACTCCGGACCGCCTGCCCAATCCGGCTCCCGTTACCGCGGGTGCAATCAGCCACCGGCGCCCCCCCGGTCCCGCCCATCCAGGAACAACCGCCCATGCGGATTGATCTCTGCATACACGTGATCGTACAGCGTCGACGGGTCCGGCAGCGGCGAAGCGTCGGCGAACTCGGCCGCGTCATCGCTGGCCGCACGCGCACCGGCGTCGATCCCTTCCAGCTCCTCCTGCGTCAGCAACCCGGCCCCCATCAGGCGGTCGCGCAGGATCGTGATCGGATCCTCCCCCTGCACGTGCGCCTCGACCTCCTCCTTCGACCGATAGGTGCCCGAGACCGGATCGGACATCGAGTGGCCGCGGAACCGGTACGTGACCGCGTTCACGAACTGCGGGCCCGCCCCTCCCCGCACCCTCTCCACCAACCCCTCGAAGAACCGGAAAGTCTCCAGCACGTCCTGCCCGTTGACGGTGTGCGCCGGAATCCCGTAAGCCCCCGAACGCGCCTCCATCTCGGTCACCGAGACGCGCGAAAACGCCGTCCCCATCCCGTAGCCGTTGTTCTCCACCACGTAGATGACCGGCAGCTGCCACACCGCCGACATGTTCAGCGATTCCAGGAACGCCCCCTGGTTCACCGCGGCGTCCCCCATGAAGCAGACGCAGACCTGGTCGCCGCCCCGGTACCGGATCGCCCACGCGAGCCCGGCCCCCAGCGGGATCTGCCCGCCCACGATCCCGTGCCCGCCGTAGAAGCCGACCGTCGTGTCGAAGAGGTGCATCGAGCCGCCGCGGCCACCCGAGCAGCCGCCGACCCGCCCGTACAGCTCCGCCATCACGGCCCTGGGCGTGATCCCCTTGGCGATCGCCTGCGTGTGTTCGCGGTAGGCGGTGATGACCAGGTCGTCGGCGCGAAGCGGCTTGATCGAACCCGCCGCCAGCCCCTCCTGCCCGATGTGCAGGTGGCAGAAGCCGCCGATCTTGCCGATCGCGTACGCCTCTTCGGCCTTCTCCTCGAAGCGGCGGTAAAGGAGCATGTCGGCGAGGAGGGCGTGGAGCTCCTCTCTCGAGAAGCCGTGCAGACGGTTGTCAACCACGGGGTCGCGGTCCGCGCCGGTGGCTGGGGCTTCCCCATTCTTCACAGCGGTCTGCGTCGCCGGGGTCATCGTGTCAGCCTCCGGTTCCGGCGGCGCGTTTGCGCCCTCGGTCCGTCCGGAGCTGGACCAGGGGGCTTGCCGCCAGCGCGAGCCGATGGCCACTGGGTCCGGCGAGAGTTCCAGAGGCCAGGCGAGCGTCCGGCGCGGGCGCGGGCGAGACCGAAGCCGCCCGGGTGGATTCCAGCCCCACCACCTCCGCCGGCGCGGGCACGTCCACCTCCATCACCTCGCGGATGCTCCCGGGCCCCCCCGCCTCCACCTCGCGCGCCTGCTTCTTGGCGTGGTAGCTCGAACGCACCAGCGGCCCCGACTCCACGTGCCGGAACCCGTACTCCTCCTCGCCGATCCGCTTCCAGTCGCGGAACTCGTCGGGCGTCATCCAGCGGGCGACCGGGATGTGCTGCTTCGACGGACGCAGGTACTGCCCCAGCGTGAGGATGTCGACCGCGGCCTCGCGCAGGTCGGCCATCGCCTGGCGGATCTCGCCCGCCCGCTCCCCCATCCCCAGGATGATCCCCGTCTTGGTGAGCGTCGCGGGGTCGATGCGCTTGGCGCTGCCGAGGTACGAGATCGAGCGCCAGTAGCGGCCGCCGGGCCGCACCTCCGGGTGGAGCCGCTCGACCGTCTCCAGATTGTGGCCCAGGATGGCGGGCCGCGCCTCCATGACCGTGCGGAGCGCGTCCTCGTCGCCCTTGAAATCGGGGATCAGCACCTCGACGGAACAGTGCGGCAACCGCGCGCGCACCTCGCGGATCGTGGCCGCGTAAATCCCCGCGCCGCCGTCGGCGAGCTCATCCCGGTTGACCGATGTGATGACGACGTGGTCGAGATCCATCGCCGCGATCGTCTCGGCGACGCGGCGGGGCTCGTCGAGGTCGAGTTCGGTGGGCATCCCGTGCGCCACCGCGCAGTACTTGCAGGCCCGCGTGCAGACGTCGCCCAGGATCATGAAGGTGGCGGTCCCGTCCTCCCAGCATTCGCCGATGTTGGGACAGCCGGCCTCCTCGCAGACGGTGTGCAGCGACTGGCTGCGCATGAGGCGTTTCAGGCGCAGGTAGTTGGGCCCCCCGGGCGAGCGCACCTTGAGCCAAGACGGCTTGCGCGAGGTGATGGGGATGGTGTCGATCCCGCAGTGGGCCGGGATCCGGGACGAGCCCTTCGGCTTGACCGTACCGGTGTCCTTGCCCGCGGGGGCGTACCCGCCAGGCTTCACGGACGCACCCTCGCGGCCCGAGGCGTCACCGTTGCCGACGTGCGGATGCCGGCCCGCATTCGCGGACCCGTCCCCTCTATTTGTGTCTGACGGAATCACTTCCGGCGGATCTCCGAATGGCGCTTTTGGTCCCCCGGACGGCGCTCCCCCAAGGGTTCGGCTCAGTCCCCCCGGTGCTCCGGCAAGCCGCCGGGGCCAGGGGCACGGGGCCGTGAATCATAAGAAAGTCGACCTTTTCGCACCATGGAGCGGCAGGGAGGCTGGCAGCTGGTGATTCTCGGCCCCCCTGAAGAGTCCGTTTCAGTTCTCCGCCAACGTGTGCACCGCGAGCCGCTCGACATCCAGGTCGTCCCTGGTGTGCACCAGTGCCCAGTCGGCTCCGATATCCAACAGCCGGGCCCCGGCGGGAAGCGCCAGCGAGCGGACCCACTCGCCGGTTTGGTCGAAGCCTCGCCATCCGGCGGACTCGCCCGGCCGCGGGTAGTCCTGGATCCAGAGGGTCCCGTCTTCCGCAATCAGCAGTTCGTTGTAGGCGGGGAAGGCGGACGGCAGAGCCTCACGGTCGCGTTCCCAGCGCGCTTCGAAGCGCACCCGCCAATCCCGTCCGTCCCCGGCAACACGGTGTCCCCAGTCCATGCCGCTGGAATAGAGATCGTGCAGGTCCTCCCGGTAGGCGTCGATATGCTGCTGGGTCACCGCCAGGTCCGGACCCTCCCACCGGATTCGACCTGTGGTCGTCCCGCTCCAGTCCAGGAACTCGATCTCGTAGTCGTCCCCCCTCCCGAGCCATATCCCGGAGCCGGTTGCGGCGAACATCAGTTTTCGGCCCCAGATGCCAGGTGCGCTGCCGCCGTCCGTTTTCAGGCGGTCTTCGCCAGGAAGGTCCTCTCGCAGGATCGTGACCACGCTGCTATCTGCGAACGCCATGTCCGCCGTCGTATGATAGGGACCCGTTTCGGTCGGCCATTCCTTGCCCCAGCCCGACACCACGAACCGTCCGGCGGGACTACAAGTGATGTCATAGGGCTGCGCTCCTTGAAAGTCGAAGGCGTACGCGCGCCGCAGCTCACCGTCCCCGTCAAAGACCGTGATGCGCCTGTTGTACTGGTCGTGGATCACGATCGATTGCTCGCTGGCACATGAAACGAGCAACTCGGCGAATCGCTGAAAGTCGCCCGGTCCTTCTCCCTGTTTGCCTCGGCTCCACAGGTGCTCACCATCCGGGCCGAACCGTTGCACACGAAAGGCCCCGCTCTCGTAGACCACGATGCTCCCATCGGAAAGTCGGGCGGCACCGGAAACCTCGAACAACTCATACTCTTCTCGACCGGCGGCGACTCCGATGGACAGTGTCGGCTCTTCCGATAACCGCAGTCCCGTCGCAGCCCCGAGCTGGACGTTGTCTTGCGCGGACGCGGGGGCGGCGCGATCGCATGGGGCCACGCACAGAAGGATCAGCGTCGACTTGAATGCTCGCGGCAGACGGCGGCGGCGGCCTGCGATCAGGCCCCTCGGACGAAAACGGGAAACGGTCAAGCTCGGCGCTCCGTCGACTGAGGACGTGACGTGCTGCACTCCATTTGACCCGTTCCGGCCACTGAACGTTGGCGGAACCCGTTCCGCCTACCGCAACACCGCCGCCACCCCGATCCCCAGGTACGTCCCCACCGCGTACCCCAGCAGCCCCACCACCACCCCCGGCAGCACCAGGTGCCGCCACTGCCGCGAAATCGCCACCGCCAGCGCGCTCGACGGCCCGCCCACCGCCGCCTGCGAGGCCACCGCGACGGTCCCGATGTCCAGGCGCAGCAGCCGCCCCACACCCAGCACGAACACCGCGTGCACCGCCACCACGATCAGGGTGAAGAGGAAGACTTCGACGCCCACCGCCGCGATCTCCGACCACCGGGACACGATGCCGATCAGCACGAAGAAGAAGTGGAGGCCCACCGAACCGAGCTGCATCGCGCCGCGGGCGTCGCGGACGAGGGGCGAATGGCCGAGCGCCAGTGCCAGCGTGGTGAGCCAGAGGATCGAAGGGACCGCGGGCCAGACCTCGCCCAGCCACTCCGACACGAAGACGAGGATCAGGCCGGCGGCGGTCAGGTTGGCGATGGAGAGCGCCGAGAGCCCCTCCCGGGCGAAGTAGGGGTGGCGGGCGTGGCGCTCGGATTCGATGGCGGATGCTGCCGACTCCGTTTCCGCAGGGGACGATTCCGTCTCGTCCTCCCCACCCCGCACCGGTGCGTAGAATCGCCCGATCCAGAGCGGAAGCACGAGGCAGGCTGCGAGCCACAGGCCGGTCACCACCGCGTCGGCCGCGTTCAGGCCTGCGAAGAGCGCGCCCGACAGGCCCAGTTCGCGGCCCACCGACACGAAGTTCACCGAGCCGCCCGAGTACGTGCCGGTCAGCGCGCCGGCCATGCGCATGGTGTCTTCGCCGAAGTGGGCTCCGTAGACGGCGGCGGCCACGAAGGCGCCCAGGACTGTCCCGGCCACGGCCACCCCGAACGCCCCGACCATCCTGGGGCCGGCCTTCCTGAGGTCGCGCAGGTTCACCGAGAGCAGCAGCCATGCGATCGCCACCGAGGTGACCGGGCCGAACACCGCGTCGTAGACCCCCGCCCTGGCGGGCACCAGCCCCGTGTTGGAGAGGATCGCGCCGAAGATGAGCGCCAGCATGGAGGCGCCGACCTTCCCCAGCGCGGGGACGCGGTAGTCCAGCCAGAAGGCGAGCGCGGTCGCGGCCGCGATGATGGTCACGAGGGCCAGCGGCGTTTCGATCATGGTCCCGGTTCCGGTGGCTCGGAAGCGGCCAGGTACTCCAGCGCCTCTTCGCGTAGCACCGGCAGCAGGTTGGCGTGGCCGCCCTCGCCCTGCGGACCGTACTCGACCAGGCCGGCGCCGATCTCTTCGTCGTAGACATCCACGAAGGTCTGGTAATGGGTGCGCGCCAGCGCGTCGTCGCCGAGCACGAGGGCGGCCTCAGCTGCCGCGGCGAGGCAGAGTAGGTGGGTTGGTCTCACCGCCAGCCCAGCTTCGGCGACCTCCAGCGCCGAGGCGCCGTCACCGCCCAGCGCGTGGAGGAGGGAGAGGTGGAAGCGGTCGTCCAGGGTCAGGGCGGCAATCCTGTCGTACGAGGCGATCGCCATGGGCAGGAACATCGCCGCCTGGGCCCGGTCCTCCGCTTCAACCAGACGCATGACCCGGTCGAAGAGCCGTATGGCCGCGTCACGCGGGGTCATCGAGGAGAGATCCACGGCCGAGGTGGGGCCGAGGGCACCCGGTGGGGTCGATGGAGGGGTTGCAATAGAATCTTGTGATGTACTAGTTTGCTGGACAACTAGCAGAATCACGACAATCAGCGCAAGCGCGCCCGCCAGCGTCCACCGCGGACGCGCACCCGCGATGGCGACCTTCGGCCGCTTCGCCCTCAACCCCTCCCCGCACTGGGTGCAGAACCGGTCCTCCACCTCCGAAGGCGCCGAGCACTCTGGACACGGCGGCCCCCGCAGCGCCCCTCCGCAACGCGCACAGAAGTTGGCCCCGTCCGGGTTCTCCGGGTACCGGCAATTCGGACAGACCACGCCGGTCATCGCCGTCATCCGATCAGCCCTTCCCCAGCGATGGCGTTGAACAGGAGCGGCCACGTGACGATGCTCTGCCCCCGGTAGTTCGGCTGGAACCCGAAGAGGATGACCTCCCCCTGCCCAACCGTCGCCCTTAGCAGCGCCGGTTGCCCGGCCAGCTTCTCCGGCCCCAGAATCCACCCCGCAATCACGGGGTTGACCTCGCCGTACCTCCCCACCACCTCCACACGCTCGTCGTCAACCGTGAAAGCCCGGCTGCTCCGCCAGTACCACGCGACCGTCGACCCGTCATATCCCGACGCGAGCGGCCCCGCCTCCAGGTCCACGCGCAGGATCGATCCCGGCACGTAGAACTCGGTGGTCGACAAACCGTCCGTAGGATCGCCCACCTGCAGCCCGAAGAGCCCGATGGCGAATTCGGCCGCCTCTTCCATCACCACCAACTGACCCCCCGACTCCACGAACTCGCGCACCGCCGCGCGCCCCTCCTCCCCGATCCCCCCCGTATACCGTTCCGGCAGCGACCCCGGCGCATTCCCCCGGCTGATCGAACGGTCCGACTGGCTCTGGAAGATCATCACGTCGTAGTCGTCGCCCAGCGACCCGGCCCGCATCCGCGCATCGTGCAGCGAGTCGTAGCGCATGCCGTGGGTGTCGAACATCCACCGCGTCCACCCCGCGATCATCGGCTCGTCGTAGCCCTTGTACAGCCCCACGCGGGGCGCGTTCGGCCCTGAAAGCGCATCCGGCAGCCGGTATTCCACCACGGGCACCTCGATCGGGTCGCTCAGCGCCACCTCCGGTTCGGCCTCCAGCGCAGCCGCCTCGACACCCATCAGCAGCGGCAGCGTGTGCGCCGTCACGTCGTACGGCCGCTTCGGCGGGCCACCCGGGTACTCGCGCATGTCGGGGTATTCCTGCACCGTCAGCATGGTCTGCGCGAAGGCCGCAACCGGCTGCCGCATCACCACCACATGCGACCCCGCCGGATACGTCACGCCCCCCGCACTGAAGTCACCCTCGGCCCGCCGCACCTCCACATCCCCCATCGTCAGGATCCGCACGACGCTCCGCACCCCGACCTCGTTCTCCTGCTCCGCCGGGATCACCCAGGCGGCCGGCCAGTTTTCCCACCCCGCCACCGCCCGCTCGTTCACCCGGTAGAAGTTCTCGAGCCAGAACCGCCGGTTCTTCGCGGCATTCACCAGAAGCGCCATCGCCCCCGAATACTGGTACTCGACGATGTCCGGCAGCCCCCACTCACCCCCCCTCCACGGCCAGGGGAAATTCCACGCCGCCTCCGAGGCCTCGTACTCGCGGCCCCCCACAACCGTTTCGCGCGGAACGTACATGGTGGTCGCCAGCCGCGCCGACGCGGTCTCGCTCAGGATCCGCGCTCCCCCGTGGTAGTGCATGTAGGCGCGCCCGGGGTGGTACCCGTCGTAGATCGCGTTGATCACGACCCCCTTCTTCCCCTGCGACGTCAGCTCCGCCGCCATGTACGCGCCCAGCTGGTTGACCGCGGTGACCAGCCCGGGGTCG
This sequence comes from Gemmatimonadota bacterium, assembly GCA_028874995.1. Lineage (GTDB taxonomy): Bacteria > Gemmatimonadota > Gemmatimonadetes > Longimicrobiales > Gaopeijiaceae > Bin94. The sequence goes on from JAPPGM010000006.1 coordinate 14,664, forward strand.
ACGTTCGGCTCGATCGGGTCGATGTACGGCGGGAAGAAGATGCGGGCGCCGCCACCCCCCATCTGGTGGATGTCGTGCACGATCTGGGGGTGCCAGTCGTTCTGCGCCCGCACCGTGTGCTGCGTCTCCTTCTGGTAGAAGGTGAACCAGTCGCGGTTGTTGTCGTGGCCGACGTAGAAATGGTAGAGCCAGGGCGGGGCGCGCCCCTCGAACTCGGTCCCCACGTGCTCGTTGTAGAAGTCGTTCACCCACTGCGTGCCGTCGGGGTTGAGCGAAGGGATCTGCAGTAGGATGACGTTGTCGAGGATCTCGCGGACGCGCTCGTCGTCGGACGAGGCCAGGTGGTGGGCCAGCTTCGCCGCCGACTGGCCGGTGCCCACCTCGGTGGAGTGGATCGCGTGGGTGATCATGACGATCGTGCGGCCCTCGTCCAGGAGGCGCTCGAGTTCGCCGAGGCCGCTCACGGTGCGGGGGTCGGCGAGCCGGCGCTGCATGCGGTGGAAGTCGGCGAGGCGCGCATGGTTCGCCGGGCTGGTGATGGTGAGCATCACGAAGGGGTGGCCCATGGTGGTGGGGCCGAGGGTGTCCACCGTGACGCGGTCGCTGGTGCGCGCGAGGACCTCGTAGTACGCGGTGAGGTCGTCCCAGTTGGCGAGCTTGCCGGCGGCGCCCATGGGGAAGCCGAAATGGTCGGTGGGAGTGGGGATCTGGGCGCGCAGGGACACGGGCGCGGCCGGGATCGCGGCAGCGAGCCCAATTGCGGTGAGCGCAACGACGGCAAACGGATTTCGCATCGTGACCTTTTCTCCTCGCATCTTTGTCGCGCCCCGCCAGGCGCCGTGGACGGGACTCGTCTAGAATCCCGTAGGCGAGTCTACGAAACGCCCCTCGATTCCGAAACGGTCGGTCAGAATTTCCGCGATTCTCCGGACACCGAAGGTCTCCGTCTCGTAGTGCCCGCCGAGAAGGACGGTGACGCCGAGCTCGGCGGCGTCGATGGCATGATGGTGCTGCGCTTCACCGGTCACCAGCACATCCACCCCCGCTTCGGCCGCTTCCTCCAGGGTTGACGCTCCGGCACCGGTGACGACGGCCGCCGATTCAAGTATCGCGGGACCCCCCGGAATGGTCGTGACGTCCCGCCCCAGCACCTCCGAAAGCCTTGCCGTGAAATCCCCGAGCGCCCGCCGTGGCGAGTCAACCCTGCCCCTCCAGCCGACGTACGCTCCCCGGTAGTCACCGAAGGGCTCGAGACTCGAAAGGCGCAGTTTCCTGGCCAGGATCACGGCGTTTCCGGCCTCCGGATGGCTGTCGAGGGGGAGGTGAGCGCTGTACAGGGCGGTCTTGCCGTCGATCAGCGCCTTCACGCGGCGGTACCGCGGCCCGGTGAGCGGCCTGAGTCCTCCCCAGAAGAGGCCGTGGTGAACGATGAGGAGATCGGCCCACCCGCCGACTGCTTCAATGACGGATTCGCGGGCGTCCACGGCCACCGCGAAGCGCCCGACACGCTCGGGCCCCGCGACCTGAAGTCCGTTCAGGGCGCCAGGATAGTCCGGAGTCCCCCCGGTATCGAGGTACCCGTCGAGAAAGCTGACGATCTCCTTCAGGGCGATCCTGAGCGTGCCCGATCTTGACATCCGTCTTCACCCTGCGTCCAGTGCCATGCCCGTTCAGACCGACCTGCCGACGCTGACGCGGGCGGCCTCGACACACATCCGTCGTTGGATTTCGAACCGTGCCGAACGCCTACCTGGCGGCCTTGGCCTTGGCTGCGCGCATCCGGCCGGAAGGCTGCTCGGCGGTCTTGGGGCGGGCCGCCTGAGCTCCCGGCATCGCACCGGCCGGCACCGCCGCACCCACGTCCTGGCGCCCGATGCTGACGGTCCCGGTCACGACGCCTCCTTCGTCCAGCTTCAGGCGCGTTGCCCGGATCTCACCGTCGATCACGCAGGTCTCCTGGAGCTCAAGCCGGGAATCCACGTCCAGCGCCCCCTTGACCGTTCCGGCAATCACGGCGTCCTGGGTCTTGATGTCCCCGGTCACGCACCCGCCCTTGCCGATCACCACCGCCTTCTCCGCGCGCACGGATCCTTCGATCCTGCCCTCGATGCGAATCGTATCGGTGGTATCGCAGTCGCCCACGATGTGCATACCCGGCCCGATGATCGAAATGACCTTTTCGGCCGAGGCGGCCTGGGTGGCGCGGACTTTGGACATGAACTTCCCTGCCTTTCTTCCGTTTGTGATTTCGTCTACGTCCGATCTATCGGCGGCGTGACCATGGTGAGCGGATCGACCGGTCGTTCGTTTCTCAATATCTCGAAGTGCAGATGCGGTGCGGTAGACGCGCCCGTCGATCCAGAAAGCGCGATCACTTCTCCCTGGCGCACCCTCCAGCCCCTCTGCGGGATCAGGTGCAGTGCGTGGCCATACCGGGTTCGGAGCCCGTTGCCGTGATCAAGTAGGATGAAGAGGCCGTAAACCGGGTCTTTCCCCGCTTCCACCACCACACCGTCTCCGGCCGCCCGGACGTAGGACCCGCTCGCGACCGCGATGTCTATCCCGGGATGGTCGTCAGCGACTCCACGGGTTATGGCTCCTGCCACGGTCAAGGGCCAGGCGGTCGGTTCCGTGCGCCCCTCTCCGGCCAACGGTGTTTCGCCGGCGTGCGCGGCACCGCTGGGAGCCGGGACCCAGAACGCCGAATCGGCCGCGCCGCCGAGCCCCAACAGCTGTTCGTAGGTGTCCTGCCTGCCTTCGAGCCGGGCGAGCTGTTGCGCAATGTCCTCGATCCTGGCCAGCTCGTTCGTGAGGGAGTCGACCTGGCGGGCCAGATCGTCCGAATGTGCCGCACGCCTGGCCATGGACACCCAACTTGCCCCCATCGCGACGATCGCCACGGCGAGGAGCGCACCGGTCACGACCAGCACCCGGATCCGCAACCGGGAAAGATTGAGGCTGCGGGGCTCGCCGCCTCCGTCTGGAATCACCAACAGCGACAGGCCGTCTTCGTGCTTGGGCATCGTCGATACGGTTGGGGGGGCCCGGACCGCCCCGCTGGCCGCCATGCACTGCCAGTACCGTCGCGGGAAGCGCACTGCATTCGACCGGGAATGCGTCCATGTACTGTCAGGAACGAAGACGGAATATTGACCGTGCGGCCCGCCTTGCCAAGTCGGCCTACCCGACGACTTCCGCGGCGTCCCTGCCCGTCAACGCTTCGAAGACGCGTTCCAGATCCCTGGTTCCGCGGAATGCAATCCGGATCGCGCCGGTGCCCTTGCCCTTCCACCGAATGGCGACCCGGGCACCCAGGTGCGCCCCGAGCGCCTCCTCGAGAACATCGATGGCCGGATCCCTCTCCGACGCGGCGGCGGGCTTCGGGTCTGTTGGCCCGGAGTCACCGGATTGGAGTTCGCGGATTCGCTTCTCCGTCTCGCGCACCGACCAGTCCCTAGCGACCGCGTCGCGGGCCAGATCCGCGGCCCTGACCGGATCGTCGATCGCCAGGATCGCCCTCCCGTGACCCATCGTCAGTTCTCCCTCCTCCAGGAGACGCCTGACGGAGGGGGGCAGGGCCAGGAGGCGCAGCATGTTGGCCACCGTGGGGCGGCTCTTCCCGACTGCATCGGCGATTTGCTGCTGCGAGAAACCGAACTTATCCCGAAGTGAGACGTATCCCTTGGCCTCTTCGAGGGGCCCCAGATCCTGGCGCTGCAGGTTCTCGACCAGCGCGAGCACCAGGAGGGTCTGGTCATCGACGTCACGGATCTGAGCCGGAATCTCTCGCCAGCCGAGCTGCTTGACCGCCCTGAGCCTGCGCTCTCCGGCCACGAGTTCGAAGGTGCGTCCGGTGATCGACCTCCTGACCACGATCGCCTGGAGCAGCCCGTTGACCTTGATCGAGGCGGCGAGTTCCTCCAGCTCCACGGACGCGAATCTGCCGCGGGGCTGGAAGGGATTGGGGGCGATCGTCCTCACCGGCAACTTCGTCGGCGCCGGCGTGTCGGCCCCCGCGGCGAGCGGCTCTCCCGCGTATTCTCCGAGGAGGGCGCTGAGCCCCCTGCCCAGGCGGTCGTTTCGGCTCATGGCTATGCTTTCCTCCTGTTGGGCTTACTGCCTTCTGCGGGACCTGATCTCTCTGGCGAGGTCGGCGTACCGGCGCGCCCCTGGCGAAGACGGCGCGTAGTCCGCGACCGGTTTACCGAAGCTCGGGGCTTCGGCGATGCTCACATTGCGCGGGATGATGGTATCGAAGACCAGGTCGCCGAAGTACCTCTTCGCCTCGGTCGCCACCTGGCGGGACAGGCTCAGTCGCTGGTCGTACATGGTCAACAGGACGCCTTCGATTGTGAGGTCCGGATTGAGGCTTCGCTGGACCAGCTGGACCGTGTTGAGCAGCTGCGAGAGCCCCTCGAGCGCGTAGTACTCGCACTGGATCGGGATGAGAACCGAGTCCGCGGCGGCCAGTGTGTTGAGCGTGAGGAGCCCGAGGGACGGCGGACAGTCGATGAAGACGAAGTCGTAATCCGGTGCGACGGGGGCCAGGGTTTCGCGGAGAATCGTCTCCCGGTCCCGAGCACCCACGAGCTCGACCTCCGCCCCGACGAGATCACGGTTGGCTGGGAGCAGGTGAAGCGTCGAGTTCCCGTTGGGGTACTGGATCGCCCTGAAGGCGGGGAGTCCCCGGATCAGCACATCGTAGGTGGTGGGGATCTTCCCCCGGTCCACCACTCCGAGCCCACTCGAAGCGTTGCCCTGCGGATCGACATCAACCACGAGCACACGCTCGCGTTCCCGGGCCAGTGAAGCCCCCAGGTTGACGGCGGTCGTCGTCTTGCCGACGCCGCCCTTCTGGTTCGCGAGCGCGATGATTCGGGTCAAACCGTCAGGCCTTTCCGGGCTGTGCCCGCTCCTCAGTGGAGCCGCAATCTTGAAGGGAATCTAACACGGGTGGGGTGTTTCACGTGGAACGGGGGTGATGAGGGGGATGGAGGTTGGCGGTGGGCAGGTCGTTTTCTTGAAAGCGGGCGGAATGCGGGACCGCCGTGGAGGGGGGGTCGTGCCCAAAGGGGGGGGGTACGGGGGGTGGGGGGCAATCTGGCCGACCTTGTTCCACGTGGAACATTGACCCTGCACCAGCCCAAGGGCTTGGCGGACAGGTGCTTCAGCCGGACCTGACCCCAAAGTCATCATTCTGCCGCCCCAAAGACCCTTCGACACCGGGGGCGCTACTCTTCGGGCCGCATCGAATCCGCTATCGTCTCACCAGAATCGGCTCCACGATCGTGAGACTTCGAAGAAGATCGTCCTCGGTACGCACCCAGACGTCTGCCGCTACACCCGACACGACATCCTGAGCACGATCATAGCGCCGTGAGGCAATCAACTTGCCGTCCGTGCTCATGACCTCCAGGACGTAGTCGCGGTAGCGGTTGACAATATCCAGATAGTCCGCGTCGTCGGGAGAGTCTGCTCGTGGCCGAGGGGCCGAGGGCGCGTTTGGATCAGGCACATTGGTCCATATCCACAATAGCCCACGATCATCCACGATCAGCCGGAACACGATGGGCACAGACTCGTCGTTCCCGGAGACCACACCGCAACGCGCCCGGGCTGGTAGGTCGCCGTCACAAAGGTTCCCCCGGGGCCGACAGCCACCGGCAGGTCCGCCGCGATCCCATCGGATTGGCTGCGGAGTCGGGTTACCTCTCGGAACTCGATAGTACAGGGAGCGTCGTCGCTGGCCGCAACCACTTCCACCTCACCGCTGGACGCTCCTCCGACCAGAACACCACATACCTCAGAGACAGCCCTCGGGACAACAACCGTTTCGGTTCCGGCTTGCGATGAATCCCCGCAGGAACCAGCGGCCAGAAGCAGGATTGGGAAGAACCCGCCGTTTTCTCTCATCAAGGGTTTCACCCCGCCCCTCCGAAGCCTCTCAATATGGTGGACACCGTCGCCGGCCTCGCCCTCACCTCCCTCCCCCCGGCCTTCATCCTCCGCACCTCCATGACCAGATTCTGAAGGTCCGCCGGGGACACGCCCGGGATCCTCCCCGCCTGGGCGAGACTCCGGGGGCGTATGCGGGACAGCTTCTGGCGTGCCTCGAAGGAAAGCGTCGTGAAGTCACCGTAGGGAGCGTCGGCGGGGATCGCGAAATCGGCCTGGGCACGCAGCTTCTCGGCCCGCTCCAACTCGCGACGAACATATCCTTCGTACTTGGCGTCGATCTCCACCGTGGCAAGCACATCCGGGTCGAAATCGGGAGCCTCCTCACCCGCCGCCTGAAGAAGGCCTGCCGCCGTAACCCCTGGCCGCCGAAGGAGTTGCCGCGCTCGTTGCGGCCGTGTAGGCGCCCCGGCACGCGTCCGCCGCAACGCGGGCTCCGCCGCAGCGGGCGAGAGGACCTGGGTGCGGAACCACATCTTTGCCCGCTTCTCCTCACGCAGGCGTTCCTCGAGCGCCGCAACCTGGTCGGGCGTAAGCAGTCCCACCGACCGCGCGAGCGTCCCCAGACGGCTCGGTCCGTTGTCCTGGCGCAGGAGCAGGCGGAATTCCGCCCGGGAGGTGAACAGCCGGTACGGCTCGTCCACGCCCTTCGTGACCAAGTCGTCGATCAGCACGCCGATGTAGCCCTGGTCCCGTTCGATGACGAACGGCGGCCTGCCCTGAACGGCAAGCGCCGCGTTGGCACCCGCGACCAGTCCCTGGCCCGCGGCCTCCTCGTAGCCGGTCGTGCCGTTGATCTGTCCGGCGAAGTAGAGGCCGGGCATCCCCCGCACCTCCAGCGTGTGATGCAGCTGGTGGGGCGGGAAATAGTCGTACTCGATGGCGTACCCGGCCTTGGTCATCTTCGCTTCTTCCAGCCCCGGGATCGACCTGAGGAAATCCAGCTGGACCCCGGGAGGGAGCGACGTGGACAGGCCGTTCACGTACAGCTCGGTCGTGTCCAGTCCCTCCGGCTCCAGGAACACCTGGTGTCGGCTCGCATTCGGGAACCGTACCACCTTGTCCTCGATCGAAGGGCAGTACCTGGGTCCCCGGCCCGAAATCTCGCCGCCGTAGAGGGCGCTCCGCCCCAGATTCTCCGCCACGATCCTTTTGAGGCCTTCGCCGGCCCAGGTGATCCAGCAGGGAAGCTGTCTCGGCAGCAGCTCCCGCTCGTAGAACGAAAACCGGAACGCATCCCCGTCGCCGTCCTGGCGCTCACAGCGCGAGAAGTCCACCGAACGGCCATCGATGCGCGGCGGCGTACCCGTCTTGAATCGCGCCATCTCGAGGCCACGCGCCTCAAGCGCCTCGGCGAGCTCGACCGAAGGCCCCTCCCCCGCCCGCCCCGCCCCCTGGGCCGCGCTGCCACCCACATGGATCCGCCCCCGCAGGAACGTTCCCGCGGTGACGATCACCGCGCGTCCCTCGAAGGTGATCCCTCCCCGCGTCTCCACACCCCTCACGCCCTCGTCGAAGTAGAGCCCGGTCACCATCTCCTGAAAGAGGTCGAGGTTGACGAGCCCGTCCAGAATGCGCCTCACAGCGATCGGGTAGAGCGCCCGGTCGCACTGTGCCCGCGGCCCCCACACCGCCGGCCCCTTCGAGCGGTTCAACATCCGGAAGTGGATCCGCGACGCATCCGTGGCCCGTGCCATCACCCCCCCGAGCGCTCCGACCTCCCGTGCAACCGTCCCCTTGGCCACCCCGCCGATCGCCGGATTGCAGCTCATCTGCGCGATCCGCGTCAGGTCCGGAGTGATGAGCACGGTCTTCGCGCCCAGGCGCGCAGCCGCGGCGGCAGCCTCGGTTCCGGCGTGCCCGCCCCCGACGACGATAACGTCGTAAGTCATTGTCATGACGTCATTTGCCTATGCAGAAGTCTTTGAACACGCGGTCCAGAACGTCATCCGTCGAGACGACGCCGAGGATCTCCTCGAGCGCGCTCTCGGCGCTCTTCAGGTGCGCCGACGCCACTTCGGGAGGGATGCCTTCCGACAGTGCCTCACGGAACCCCTCGACCTCTTCGCCGGCGAGTCGCAGGAGAACCGCCTGGCGCCTGCGCGTCACCACCGGCACCTCGTCCCGGTTTTCCACGACGCCCCGGAAGGCGTGCTCCCGCAGTTGCCGCTTGAGCACATCCAGGCCGCCGCCGGTCTTCACCGAAACGGCCACCTCGCCATCTTCGAGGCCATCGCCCGGTCCGGCAAGGTCCCATTTCGTACGCACCCTCACCACCGGCGCCGCCAGGGCCTTCAGGAACCGTCCCTCCTCCTCGCTGGCCGCGCGTCCCGTTTCGCGGCAGTACAGCACCATGTCCGCTCCGGCAAGATAACGGCGCGCCACCTCGATCCCCAGCTCCTCGACCCGCTCCGAGGGGTCTCGCAGTCCGGCGGTGTCGACCAGCCGAAACGGGAACCCGTCCACTTCGACGACGGCTTCGATGGCGTCGCGCGTCGTGCCCGGCAATTCGGTCACGATCGCGCGTTCAAAACCGACTAAAGCGTTGAACAGACTGGATTTACCAGAATTTGGCGGACCCGCCAGCACAGTCAATGCGCCTTCGCGCAGCATCTCTCCCGCCGGTGCGGTCGCCAGGAGCCGCCCGATCTCGGCCGCGACCTGTCCCGCCTCCGCGGCGATCGCTTCCAGTGGCGTGGGCGCGTCGTCCTCCTCGGGGAAATCGATGTGCTGCACCAGGAGCGCCGCCAGCCCGATCACCTGACTGCGAAGCGCGGTGATCCGGTCGCCCAGCCCCTTCTCGAGCTGATGCAGCGCCACCTCCCGTCCCCTGGCGGAGCGTGCTTCGACCAGATCGGCGACCGCCTCCGCCTGCGTGAGATCGAGCTTTCCGTTCAGGTACGCGCGCCGGGTGAACTCGCCGGCCTCGGCCTGGCGTGCACCCAGCGTCACGCACGCTTCCACCACGCTCGCCGGGATGCCGTACCCTCCGTGGGTCGAGAACTCCACGACATCCTCGCCGGTGTAGCTCCCCGGCGCCCGGAAGACCGTCACCAGGGTCCGGTCGAGCGCCTCTCCCGAACCGGGACGGAACAGGGTGCGCAGTCGCGTGGCCCTGCCGGCCCATCCGGCCATTGCCCGGGCGTCGTGGTTCATAAGCCGGGCGGCGATGTCCAGGGCGGCCGGCCCTGAAAGGCGGATCACGGCGACGGCACTCACTCCAGGAGCGGTTGCCCGCGCGACGATGGTGTCGAGGAGCGGTTCCCGGCCCGGGGAAGGCACGCCAACGGGTCCCGCCATGCCGCTCCGGAACGCCTCAGCGGCGCGGCCTGGACGACGGCGCCGCTTGCGCCCTCTTGCGCTCCCTCGCGATCAGCATCTGCTGTGGAATCGTCGCCACGTTGAAGGCGGCGTAGTACACGTTCAGCCCGGAGGCCAGTTGCAGGAAGATGAAGGTCATGAAGATAGGGAGGATGTACATCATCATCTTCATCTGCGGGTTCGACGCGGCCATGGCCCTCATGCTGATCCATTGCAGCAGGAACATGCTTGCGCCGAGGAAGACGGGCAGGATGTAGTATGGGTCGGGCGCCGAGAGGTCGGGCAGCCACAGGAACGACACACCGCGCAACTGAATTGTGTTCTGGAAGACGAAGAAGAGCGCGATCAGCACCGGCCAGGGGATCAGCAGGGGCAGGCATCCCCCGAGGGGATTCACCTGGTGTTCCTTGTAGAGCTTCAAGGTCTCCTGTTGCATCTTCTGGGGATCCTTGCCGTACTTCTCGCGGATCTCCTGCGCGAGCGGCGCGACCGCCTGCATCTTCATCTGCGAGCGCATCGCGCGCTGGTTGAGCGGCCACAGGAGGACCCTGACCAGGATGCCGATCACGATCAGCACCCACGCGTAGCCCAGCCTGAACTGGTCGTGCAGCGTATTCACCGTCCAGTGGATGATCCCCACGAAGGGACGGACGATCGGCCGGAAGAAGGCCCAGCCGATCGGGTTCACCTCCTCCAGATCGTCTCCGACCGCCACCAGCAGCTCCGGATCGATGGGGCCGAGGTACGCCCTGTAGGCATAGCTGCCATCGGCCTCCATCGGCATACCCACCCGTATCGCGGCCCGGTTCGGGTCCGTGACCGGCTCGGCCCAGACGCCGGACAGAAAATCGGACTCGCCCGTTCCGTCCCCGGGGAGGATGACTTCGACGAAGTACTTGCTCTTGACCGCCGCCCACCTGAGCGGCCCACCCAGGGTCTCCGGCTCCCCTATCCTGGAGAGCGCGCGCTTGCGGATGCCCTCTCCGACATGGTTGCCCGAAAACGCCATCTCGCGGCGCTCGGAGCCCTCCTTCAGCTCGTTCATGGCGAGGCCCACGCCGAGGTCCACGAAGAGCGCCGCCCGTTCCCTCGCGGGCAGCTCCCCCTCGACGGTGACGAGGTAGGAGTCGCCCGTGAAGGTGTAGCGGATCTCGCTCGTGAACGGCTGCGTGGGATGCTGGTACCGGAAGGTGAGGGTGCGGGGGCCGGCGCCCTCGGGCAGGCGGATCCCGTCGGCGGGGCTGACCTCGTAGGCGATGCGCGTCAGGTCGAGCTGCTGGGTGCCCACCTGCCACGTCCCCGCCAGGACGTTCCGCGCGCCATCCGGGACGAGCTCGACCGCACCGTCCCGAGCGAACGACTGATGCCCTGTCAAGCGGATGGACCGCGCCGCCGCGCCGTGGTTGGAAAAGGTGATGGTGTAGAGCGGCGTCTCCACCGTCACCAACCTCTCCCGGCTTTCCTCGCCGATGCCCAGCAATCCGCCCTCTTCACGCTGCGGCTCGGTGAGATCCGGTTCCGGAGCAGCGTCGTCCCGAACGGCCTCGGCCGGCTCGGTCTGCGGAGGAGGCGGTTCCGGCTGGATGGGCGGAAACAGCCAGTTGGTCACGAAGATGACCAGAAGCATGAGGATCATGGCCAGGAAGAAGCGGAGGCCGGTCTTCATGGGCTTGCCCCCCCGTTGGATCGCGTCGGGAGTGGCGGTTTCCGCGTGGGGGCGGCAGGCCGGTCGGGCACCGGATCATATCCGAGCCCGCCCAATGGGTGACAGCGGCCGATCCGTCTGATGCCCAGCCAGAGCCCCTTCGCGGGCCCGTGCGCCTCGATGGCCAGACGCGCGTATTCGGAGCATGTCGGATGATACCGGCAACACGGGGGCTTCAGCGCCCCCAGCGACTGCTGGTAGAACCGGATCGCCCCGGTCATCACGGTTGTGAGCATGCCTTCTCCACGACGCTCATCCACTGGTGTTCGAGTTGCCCATACGTAGCCCGGTACGCCGATCTTCGGACCCGTACCAGAACATCGGCTCCGTACTCCGATTCCCGAAGGTGGGTGAGCACCCGCCGCCGACCGATCTCCCTCAGCCTTCGCTTCACCCGGTTCCGTGCCACGATGGTGTTGCCCAGCTTCGGCACGACCCACCCCACGCGGGGCTGGCGCTTCTCCGTGCCGGGGGTACCGGACGGGGGCGGGAGAACGAATACATCCAGCGCGGGGGTCCTTTGGCGCGCGCCCCTGCGCAGAACCGCCCGAATGTCGCGGGTCCGCCGGATCCGTGCCACGCGGGGGAGCCGCTCGTGCTCCGCCTCCACCGACTGAATCAACCGCCGCGCTTCGACCCGATTCGCACGACGAGCGCCCGCCTGCCCCGGCGGCGGCGGCGGTTCAGCGTGGCGCGCCCTGCCTTGGTACTCATTCGCGCCCGAAATCCATGCTTGTTCACGCGCTTCCGGTTTCGCGGCCTGTATGTCGGTTTCATCTCGTGGATACCTGAGGCAGAGTGAGGGGGTCTGCGGTCGCCCGTGAAGCGGACGACGCCCCAAGGAGTTGGTGTAGCCCATAAACGTATCGGACTGGAGCGACGGTGGTCAACAGCGGTTGCCATGGCGGTCCCCCGCGCCGCTGATTCCGTCCATCCGCTCACCGTTTGACTTCGGCCGATACGGGGGGTAAGCTACGCGCCCCCTTCCCCCCTTCCCTCGGTCATGACACTGGGCGCCACCGACCTCTGGAACCGTATCCTCGAGCAGGCCAGAACCGGTCTCCCCGAGCAGGCGTACCGCACCTGGCTCTCCAGCGCGAAGCCCGTTTCCTGGTCCGGCGGTGTCCTGCATGTGGCCGCCACGAGCAGGTTCCACGCGGAGTGGCTCGAGGACAAGTACGGCCAGGTGGTGCACGACATCGCCGAGCGCGTGACGGGCGAGCCGGTGGAGCTGCGGATCACCTCGGAGAAGCCGGCCGAGGACCGGTCCTCTCCGGAGATCACCGTCACGCGGATCGCGGAGCCCGAGTCGGCGCCCGCGGCACCTACGCCGCCGTCTTCCCCGCCTCCCGGTCTCAACACCCGCTACATCTTCGAGCGCTTCATCGTGGGGGACAACAACCGGCTCGCCCATGCCGCCAGCCTCGCCGTCGCCGAGCGACCGGCGCGCCTCTACAACCCGCTGTTCCTGTACGGCGCCACCGGCCTGGGGAAGACCCACCTCATGCAGGCCATCGCCAACCGGATGCTCGACTCCGACGGGGCCGCACGAATCTGCTACATCCCGGCTGAGCAGTTCGTAAATGAAATGGTGACAGCGATTTATGAGCATTCGACCGATGCGTTTCGTGCCCGCTACCGCTCCCACGATCTGCTACTGGTAGACGACGTGCAGTTCCTGCGCCGGAAGGAGCACACGCAGGAGGAATTCTTCCACACCTTCAATGTGCTGTACAACGCCGGACGCCAGATCGTTCTGACCAGCGATCGCCACCCGAAGGAACTGGAGGGACTCGAGGACCGTCTTGTTTCCCGCTTCGAATGGGGCCTCGTGGCGGATGTGGACCGGCCGGACTACGAGACGCGCGTCGCGATCCTGCGCAAGAAGGCCGACGAGGACCGTGTCTTCCTGGCGCCCGAGGTCCTCGACCTCATCGCCCGCCGCTGCACGTCTTCGGTGCGTGAGCTCGAGGGTGCCATCATCAAGCTGCTCGCCTTCTCCTCTCTGACCCGCCAGGATCTGACTCTCGACCTGGCGCAGGTGGCCCTGGCCGGGCTCGGAGACCCGAATGAACCGTCCCTCCTCAGTCCCGCCGCGATACGGGACGAAGTCGGCAGGGTCTGGGGGGTGACCGGCGACGCGCTGGCGTCACAGGGACGAAGCCGGACGGTCACCGTGCCGCGGCAGGTCGCCATGTTCCTGATCCGTGAGCTCCTCGACACGCCCCTGAAACAGATCGGGCGAGTCTTCGGCGGCCGCGACCACTCGACGGTCATCCACTCGATCCGCAAGGTCGAGCAACGGCTGCTCAGCGATGACGACTTCCGGGCCCGGGTCGACGGTCTGCGCCGGACGCTCCGGAAGACTGCCTGAGGAGGGCGCCGTGGGGATAGTTCGCCGTATGCGTCCCCGCTGGTGTGGAAATCTCTGTGGAAAACCCGGTGAAATCGTTCCTTTTTCCACAGCTGCCGTCCCGAGGGGCCGAAAAGTCCGTCCCTTTCACCTACCCTTCCACGCACTTCGGATCTCTCGGTCCACCGCATCTTGGCTGGATGCACACCACCCCGGTGCTGATCGGTTTCCACCTTTCCACACCACTTATGATGACGGTTTTCTATTTCTCTGTTACTAATTCATAGGAGGATTTCCGACAGCTGTGGATTTCGTCCTCAAAGTCCAGACCAACCAGGGCACTCATGAGACTGACCATCACTCGGCAGAACCTCCAGCGCGGGCTGGCCGCGGTTTCCGCGAGCATCCCGGGCAAGACCACCCTTCCCGTCCTCTCGAATGTCCTGATCGAGTCCGAGGACCACTCCGTGTGGATCAGCGGGACGGATCTCGACGTTTCGATTCGTGTCCGTGTGCCGGCGGAAGTCTCGCAGGGTGGCGCGATTACGGCGCCGGGCCGGAAGTTGCTGGAGCTTACCCGCGAGCTGCCGGACCAGCCCGTGGAACTGCACGCCAGGGGTCACCAGCTGGAAATCGGGTGCGGGAACAGCCGGTTCAAGCTGAACGGGTTGCCGAGCGAGGAGTTCCCGAACCTTCCGGTGATGGATTTCGACGAGGGATGGAGTGTGGGGGAAGACTCGTTGCGCCAGCTCATTCGCGGGACGGCGTTCGCGGTCTCGACGGAGGAGAGCCGACCGATTCTGAACGGGGTCTACTGGGAGCTCGGGGACCGGATGACGATGGTGGCCACCAACGGGCACCGGCTGGCGAAGATGGAAGTGGATGCCACGGGCGCGAAGGGGGCGACCGGTGCGTTCATCGTTCCTCCGGCGGCGCTGGCCCAGGTGGAGCGGCTCTTCGATGGCGATGGGGAGATCGAGCTGTGGAAGGGGGGAAACCATCTGGGATTCCGTTCGGCGAACCAGGAAGTCTATACGCGCCTGATCGAGGGAACCTATCCGAACTACGAGCAGGTGATCCCGAAGGACAACGACAAGGTGGCACGGGTGGACAAGGAGGCGATGGAGGCCACCGTGCGGCGCATGGCCGTGCTGGCCAGCGATCAGACCCACCGCATCAAGATGTCCTTCGAATCGGACCGGGTGCACCTGGACGTGATGACGCCCGACCTCGGCGAGGCCCACGACGAGCTGGAGCTGGACTATGAAGGGGAGGCGCTGCGGATCGGGTTCAACGCCCACTACCTCATTGAGGTGCTGAGGAACATGCCCGGCGGCGACGTCAGGGTGGCATTCAAGACGGCGGAGCGCGCAGCGACGATCGTGCCCGCGGACAGTGAGCTGGACTACCTGTGTCTGGTCATGCCGTTGCGTCTGGTCGACTGACCGCGGGGGGCGCGCGGTGCGCGGCGAAGGTTGCCGCGGGACCGTGTGACGGCCCCCGCCCGGTTCCGTTCCGCCCTCCGTGGGCGCGGGCGTTCGGCCACGGGAGGCTACAGCAGATCGGCGGCGTTGAAAACTGCGCGGAAGTCGTAACCGGCGGCGGCGAGACGCTCGGCGCCGCCTTCGCAACGGTCCACGAGCGCGAGTACGCCGAGCACCACCGCGCCGTGGTCCTCGATGACCTGCAGCGCGGCGAGCAGGCTCCCGCCGGAAGTGACCGAGTCCTCGATGACCACGACGGAAGCGTCGGCCGGAAGGCCACCCTCGACCTGCTTGCCGGTGCCGTGTCCCTTGGGACGCTTCCGGACCGTGAAGGCGTCGAGGGTGCGGCCCTGCCGGGTCGCGTGACCGGCGATGGCGTAGGCGATGGGGTCGGCGCCCAGCGTCATGCCGCCCACGTAGGCCGGTTCCCAGCCGACGTCGCGGATGGCCTGGTCACACACCTCGCCGACCAGCACCTGGCCCGCGCCGCTCATCGTCGTAAGGCGCGCGTCAATGTAGTATCTTGAACGACGACCACTGGCGAGCGTGAAATCGCCCGTCTTCACGCTTTTCTCACGGAGAAGGCGGCGAAGACGAGAGAGGGGGGTAGACATGGCGATCGAAAAATACACGACATGCAGCCGGGGAATAGACCCGTGGCGAACGCGTGGTTTGCGACCTTTGACTCCCGAGGTGCGGCTCGGCGGAACCCCGAGATGGTGGACAAGATCCGTAATCGCAAGTCTGACCATCGTTTACGGTGTCCTAGCGGCCTGTGACCCCATCAGCCCGCCCCCGTTGCGCTTCGGTTCCGACGGACAGGTGCGCGTGACCGTCGAGGTGCCCCTCCAAGGGGGGATCGGCTGGCTGCAGCAGGTGCTGATATGGAACTCGGACGGGGCGTGGAAACTCTTCGAGGAGATCGGATACGACAGCGTGGTGGGGGACGACAACATGTTGCGGAACCCGGGACTCCCATACCTGTACGCGGCCAACTACTCCACTCTGCTGCAACTGGCCATCGACAACGCGGGCACCAAGCTGGTGGACCTTCCGGAACTCGATCCCGACCCCGAATGCGGCATCGACAGGAGCCGCGTGAGCATCCTGATCCGTGACAACGTGCGCGACGAGGAAAGGGAATGGTCTCGTTGCGCGTTCGGCGCCAACGCACTGGCCAACCTGACCACCGAGGGGTTCGAGCCGGACGACGGGACCGCACGGGTCGTGCAAATCGCGCTGAGGGCGAGGGATCTGACGATGGGAGCCGACTTCGACAGGTATGCGTACACGGGCAGCATGCCGTTCGCGACCATCGAGCGGGGTACGGAGCCCGGGCGGGAGTTGGAAGACACGGTGATCGTGTTCCGATCCCCCGACGATGCGGGGGAGGGAGTGGTACCAGTGGGGTGGGAGGGGTTCTGGGAAGGCCACACGGGAGGGGACAGGCCGTTGCCGGAGATTGACTGGACGCGGGAGGTGGTGATCGTTGTGGCCATAGGAATGCGGGAGACCCTGGGGTTCTCGGTAGAGGTGCGCCGGGTCCTGCAGATCGGGAACGAAAGCCGTGTCACCGGTACCAAGATCGAGAGAGTGGAGCTTGTCCCCGGAGACTATTGCGCCCCGGCGCGCCGCATCATATGGCCGTACCACATCGTGGTTGCACCGAGGGGTCACCCGCAGCCGTCCCCCCCCTCCAAGTGGGCGGAGAGAATCCCCTGCGAGGCGTAGCAGCCCGCACCGCTTGTAGAGGAGACGGACGATGAGACTGCGCAACCGCTTCACTCTCTTCTTCGTCACATTTGTCGTGGCTGTCAGCGCCTTTCAGGGGGGGCTGAGCTACTACCTGTCGCAGGCGGCGCTGGAGGATGAAATCGACCGGAAACTGCTCGACGTGGCGGGAGTGGTCGGCAGGGTTGCGTTCGGGGGGAGTGACGTGCTCCTGGGCTTGAGGCCCGATGAGGAAGACGCGGCTGCCTGGCAAGATCGCCACAAGGTGTTGCTCCGCCTCGTGGACAGGGGTTATGCGGACGACGGCGACTTTTTCCGCTGGACGCCAGGCGATACGACGGCCACGCTGCTGGTGAGCGTGGATCCGCCCGATTCCGTATACATCGGCCAGGAGCTGAGCTGGGTGCAACCCAACGTTGTCGACGCGGTCTGGGAGGCGTACGAAACCGGCAGCTCGACCACGGAACCGTTTCGGAGCCCGGACGGCGAGAAGTGGTATAAGCGGGGGATCGTAAGCTTGGGTTCGGGCGTTTTTCTCGGTGTCCTGATGCCGGTGGACCACCTGGAGCCGCTCGGTCGGCTGGGCTGGACCGTCGTCGCGCTGACGGCGGCGTCGGCGGTGCTGGCAGCGCTGATCGGCTGGCGGCTGGCGGCCGGCATCGCCTCGCGCCTCGAGGTGCTGAGCCGTGGGGCTCTGAGGATTCAGCGCGGAGCCGTCGACCGCCCCTTCGATCTGAAAGGGGAGGACGAGATCGGTCGGCTCGCCCGGGCCATGGAACGCATGCGAACCGGGATTCGGCGCCGGGACGAGCAGTTGCGCCTGATGCTGTCCAGGGTGGCGCACGAGATCCGGAATCCGCTGGGGGGTCTGGAGCTCTTCGCGGCCGCTGCCCAGGACACCGAGGACCCGAAGGAACGGCGCCGGATTCTGGACCGGGTCAGGAAGGAAGTCCTGGGCCTCAACGCGATCATCGACGAGTTTCTCGGATTTGCGCGGCCGGGTCGCACGGAGCCCCAGCTTCACGACGTCCGCCAGTCGGTGGGCGAGGCTGTCCAGCTGGCGGAAGCCGAGCTCGACAGGAAGGGTGGGTCGCTGCAGGTTGATTTTCCGGAGAAGCCCCTGCTCGCCATCGCCGATCCGCTCCAGGTCAAGCGCCTGGTGCTCAACCTGCTCCGCAACGCTTCACACGCGGGGGACAGCGTGTGGCTGGAAGGCGCGATGGTCAACGGCGAGGTGAGGGTTGCGATCAGGGACAACGGTCCGGGGATACCGCGCGAGTTGCGGGAGAGAGTCTTCGAACCCTTCGTGGGCGACAAGGCGCAGGGCGCGGGGCTGGGATTGGCGATCGTGAAGGAGATGGCGGAGGCCAACCACGGACGCGTGGAGCTGGTCTCGGATGCCGATGAAGTCGATGGGGTGGGGGGCGGAGCTGAATTTCACGTATACTTGAGTGGCCCGGAAGATCCGCCGGGCGATGGGTCCCGGCGGACGGGGGCATTGGAGGATGCGGCCACATGAGCAGCCTGAGGCGGGTTCTGATCATCGACGATCACGACTCCATGCGGGAGGGACTCGAGCTTCTCATGCGCAGGCGCGGCCACAGGACCCTCTCCGCCACCGACGCGAAGGAGGGGCTGCAGGTCCTGGAGGACGAGGGTGCGGATCTGGTCATTACGGATATGAAGATGGCCACCGAGGAGGATGGGATCCGGGTGCTGGAGGGTGTCAATCGCACTTCTCCCAACACCGACGTGCTGGTGATCACGGCGCACGGCACGGTCGAGCGGGCGGTCGAGGCGATGAAGCTCGGTGCCCGTGACTTCATCTCCAAGCCCTTCTCGCCCGAGGAGTTCGGCATCAAGGTGGACCGCCTCCTGCGCGAGCGGGACGAACGGCTGCGCCTGGAGGAAGAGAACCTCGCGCTACGGGTGGAGAACACCTATCTGCGGACCGAGTCCCGGGACGGCGACACTCCGTACGGTGACATGGTTGGTCAGTCGGAAGCCATTCTGCAGGTGAAACGGTTCGTGGAGCGGGTGGCGCGCTCCGACTCGACGGTCATGGTCTACGGCGAATCCGGCACCGGGAAGGAGCTCGTCGCCCGGGCGATCCATTCACGCTCCACCCGCCATGAGGGCCCGTTCATCCGGGTGAACTGCGGGGCACTGCCGGAAGGCCTGCTGGACTCCGAGCTGTTCGGTCACGAGCGCGGTGCGTTCACGGGGGCGGCGAAGCAGCGGCGCGGGCGTTTCGAACTGGCCGACGGAGGGACCCTGTTTCTCGACGAGATTGCCACCATCAACGAGGCCACCCAGGTGCGCTTGCTGCGGGTGTTGCAGGAACGGGAGCTCGAGCGCGTGGGTGGCGAGGAAACGATTCCGGTCGACGTGCGCATCGTGGCGGCCACGAACACCTCGGCGGAAGACCTCCTGGCCGCCCAGGGATTCCGCGAGGATCTGTACTACCGCCTTCACGTCGTGCCCGTCACGGTTCCACCCCTGAGGGCGCGCAGGGACGACATTCCCCTGCTCGCGGAACACTTCCTGGGCAAGCTCAAGCGGCGAACCCGAACGGCGGTGACCGGCATCGATCCGGCTGCGATGGAGCGGCTTGGCGAGTACGATTGGCCGGGCAACGTGCGCCAGCTCGAGAACGTGATCGAGCGCGCGCTGGTGCTCACCGAGGGTGAAGTGCTCGAGGAAACCGACCTCCCGCTGCTCGTCAACGTGAACGGTCCGGATTCGAGCGCCGCGCCGGCGCTGGCGGCCGCCGGCGAAGAGGGTATCGATCTCGACCGGGCTGTAGACGACATGGAAGAGAACATGATCCGTCAGATCCTGGCGAGGACCGGAGGAAACAAGGCCGAGGCCGCCAGGAAGCTCAGGATCAACAAGGGCAAGCTGCTGTACAAGATCAAGAAGTACGGGATCGAAGGATGAATCGCGCCCGCTTCGTCCTCGGCCTGGTGGCGACGGCACTCGCTCCGACCGGCTTGTCCGGGCAGGAAAGAGACACTTCGCCGCGCGAGCTGGTGGATAGCCTTCTGGTGGAGTATGAAGCAGCCAAGCAGCAGTGGGAAGCGGACAGGGCCGAGGAACAACGCATCCGGCATGTATGGGACCAGCTGATCAGGGAGCATGCGGCGGCTTTCGCTCGTGACGACGACGACGAGGTCCGGCGGCTCCGCGGCCAGCTCCAGGAACGAACGGGAGAGAAGACCAGGGCCGAGAACGCCTTGCAGTTAAGCCGCGAACACTGGTTCGAGAAAGGCGGGCAGCTGGTCAGTGCCCTCGACGCCTACTTGGAAGTACTGGACACGCAGACTCGCAATTCGGTGGGCGCTGACGACGAGGCGAGCAGGCTGTACACCGAACACGAAGAGCTCCTCCAGGAATTGGAGCATGAGTTGGGAAGCGAGTCACAGGAGGAGCTGACGCTGCCCATGCCCGGGGTCGCGATTCTTGCGGGGGACGGACCGAGGGACATCCGCCACAAGCTCAACCTGGTGGAGAACAGGGTGACGCAGTTCGAAGGAATACTTGCTGGGCTGGATCGAGAGATCGAGGCACTCACCAAACGCCAGGCCCGGGAACAGAGAAGAAGGGACCGGGAGGCGGGGGGGGAAAGGTTCGACGACAACGCGAATCCAACGGGGGGGGTGCGCACCAATTTGACGGACGACGCGGGCGTCACCGACTCGGCGCGAGTGACCCTGCCGGTCAAGACGCTTGAGGAGCGCATCGTCGATAAGAAGGAATACCGGCAAGCGGTGGCCGACCACTTGAGAGATCTCAGGGCGCTGGCGGAGAAGATCAGAGGCAAGGCGGGGGGAAGATGAGAAGACAACGAGTCTTCGAGTCTGTTGCCGGTGCGCCGCGGCCGTCGGCAAGATGGGGCGTAGCCATACTGGTCCTGCTGGGGCTGCTGTCGACCCCGTCCACGCTTCGAGGCCAATCGTGGGTCAGGGATTTCGTGATTACCGCGGGCCTTACGGGCGAGGCCTGGTGGGGGGATTTTTCGGCTATCACCGTGCCCCAGTTCGATTCCACCGAGAGTGCGAAGGCCGGCGTCGGAGAGTGGAGTGCGACGGGGGTCTTCTCCCTGCTCAATGTCCCGGGGCATCGTCTGGAGGCCACCCTCGACGCAGGAATCCGCCAGTCTGCGGCGACAGGCTTTCGGTTGCGCAACTACGCGCCCCGGGAACAGAGCGGGAGGCTGAACATAATCTACGAGCAGAAACTCAGCGGCGGGCTATTCACCACCGAAGCAACGGCTCGGAGCCGCCGCATCACCGACCATCCCCCCATGCCGCTGTACAAGTACCCGGGGTACGACATCTACAATGTGCAGGCAGAATATGCGAAGGGCGTACGGGGCTTCAACGTCGATGTGAAGATGGCCGGCGAGCAGGCGGACTACAAGCCGCCCCCGCAACTCGATCACCTGGACCACCTGGACCGCAACTCCATGATCGTCGAGGTGGGTGGCAACAGGATCTTCTACCTTGCGAAGGATCCGGAGGACTACGAGGAGGAGGGGCCTTACTGGGCCATCCGTACCTTCGGTGCGTACGGCTACCACAGCTACCCGCGGCAGGGTGGGGAAGTGCAGCGCGTTGACCATGCGATGCGTCTGGGTTTGACCTTCGCATTGAGAACAAACCGCCTCGATATCACGGCCACCATGGCAGGCACCCGGAGTCGCTCCACCTCCCCGCGCGTCGAGTACAACCATGGACGCCTCCACGTGCAGGCAACCTGGCTGTGGGACGCTACCGACTTGAGCCTGGTGGGCACCCTGGCCCGAAAACGCTACATCCAGCCGACCCAGGACGCGCTGGTGGCGGGGGAGGAAGCCGACAACGCGTCGGTGCTCTATGCGGAGGTGACAAGGTATCTCGGACAGCGCGTCGACGGGGCGTTCAGGATCGGATGGCGGAAGGTGGAGACGAACTACACCGGCGCCTTCTATACCCGGTTCGGGGGGGGGTTCTCCCTGCGTGTGAGGCCCTGGGGGTAGGGCGAGCTAGAGCGATCCCCCGCTCCGCAGGATCGTACCCAGGTCCGTGGGCAGCGTCGAAGCCGTGATCGCGGCCACCGCCCGGTCGACATCGTAGGGCACACGCGGGAAGGTGACATCGATCCCGGCGGCGCACACCTCCACGAGGGCATAGGATCCCCGCGGGTCGCCGTCCTTGGGTCGGCCGACGGAGCCGGTGTTCACCAGGGTTCTGCCCCTGAAGGCACGGGTCCACGGCTTGTGGGTGTGGCCGAAGAAGACGGCGTCGCCTTCGCGGGCGCGGAGCAGGCCGACCATCTCTTCGCAGAAACGGTCGGTGCGGTCCTCGCGCCAGTACACGTTGTTCAGGGTGGCCGCGCCGTGTAACAGGATCAGGGTGGGCCCGTCGGCGTGGCCCCCGAAGGGGCGGATGTCGATGCGGAACGGGAGGCTGGCCAGGAAGCGCCGGTTGGCGGCCGAGGTGTGCGCGGCGGTCCAGCGGTAGCTTTCGGCGGAGAGGGCGTGGTGGCGGGGATCGTCGTGCTGGCAGCCGCAGCTGGGATGGGCGTGGGCGACGGTCGTGTCGTAGTTGCCTGCCACACCCGGGATGCCCTCGTCGCGGATTCGTTCGATGACCTCGTTGGGCCAGGGGCCGTAGCCGACGAGGTCGCCGAGGTGGTAGACGGCGTCGACGTCCCGGGTGGCGGTGTCGGCCAGAACGGCTTCCAGCGCGGGGAGGTTTGCGTGGATGTCGGAGATGACGGCGAGGCGCACGGCCGGACGGATCAGGTGGCGGCGCGCGCGGCGGCCAGCGCCGCGAGGACCTCGTCGATCGCCGCCTCGGTGTGATCCGCGTTGATCTGGAAACGGATTGACTCGTCGCCCCGGGGCACGACCGGGAAGGCGAGCCCGGTGGCCAGCACGCCGGCGTCGAAGAGGGCCGCCACCAGGCGCCGTGTCTCGTCGGTGTCGCGGACCATGATCGGGGTGATGGGGTGGTCGCCCGGGATGATCTCGAAGCCGGCCGCCACCAGCCCCCTCTCGAAGCGCTTCGTGAGTGCGTGCAGGTGACGGAGCCGCTCGGCCCCCTCCGGACCCTGCAGGATCTCGAGCGACTTGCGGGCGGCGGCGGCCTCCCCCGCGGTGATCGGGTTCGAGTAGATGTACAGCGGTGACGACTCGCGCAGAAAACGGATCACCGGCGCACTCGATACCACGTAGCCGCCGTTCACGCCGAAGGCCTTGCCCAGCGTCCCAACCAGGAGGTCGCAGGGCGGGCTGTTCGTGTACTCCTCGGTGCCGCGTCCGGTGGCCCCGAACGCACCCACCCCGTGCGAGTCGTCCACCACCACGACCACGTTCTCGGGAAAGTCCGCGTCGTGCCGCTCGGCAATGGCCATGATCTCGTCCACCGGCGCATGGTCGCCACGCATCGAGAAGATCCCGTCCGTCACCACGATCACGCGCCCCGCCCGCCCCTTCGCCTCTTCCAGCTGGCGGTCGAGGGTGGCCAGGTCCAGGTGCGGGTAGATGGCCTTTCCCGCCGGCCGCGACATGCGGATCGCGTTGATGATGCAGTTGTGGTTGAGCTCGTCGGAGATGACGAAGGTGGTCTTGTCGGTGAGCGAAACGAGCGCGCTCACCACGGCCGCGTAGGCTGACGAGAAGATCATCCCCTCCTCGCGGTCGTGAAACGCGGCCAAGTCCCGCTCCAGCGCCACGTGCGGCGTGTGCGTCCCGGCGATGAACCGCACCGCCCCCGGCCCCGCCCCCATCGCACGCGCCGTAACCTCCTCCGCCTCGATCACCTCCGGGTGGAGACTCAGGCCCAGGTAGGAGTTCGCGTTCAGGCGGATGAAGCGCTTGTCGCCCTGCCCCTCGAGCAGGAAGCGCGGCCCGTGCCCATCCTCCGCCGGGATCACCTCCCGCACCACCACCTCGGCGCCCTTCGCGGTCCCCTGCTCCTCCATGCGCGCGACGAGGTCGTTGACCACGCCGGTCAAGCGGTCCATCGGCATAGTGTCTCTTACCTCCCGGCGGCGCCCACCGCCGCTTGGGCCATGTGGGCTCTCAGTCCCCGGAACATGTCCGCCACCATGTCCGCGAGCTCGTACTCGTGTCGCCAGCCCCACTGCTCGCGGGCCTCGGAGTCGTCCAGGCGCTCGGGCCACGAGTCGGCGATCGCCTGGCGCAGGGGGTCGGGGTCGTAGTCGATCTCGAAGCCGGGCACGTGGTCCCGGATCGCGTCCGCCAGCTCGGCCGGGGTGAAGTGCATGGCCGTGACGTTGAAGGCGTTGCGGTGCACCAGCGACGCGGCCGGCGCCTCCATCAGCTCGATGATCGCGCGGATCGCGTCTGGCATGTACATCATGTCCATGCGCGTGTCAGGCTTGAGGAAGCAGGTGTAGCGGCCTTGGTCGAGGGCGGCGTGGAAGATGTCGACGGCGTAGTCGGTGGTGCCGCCGCCCGGAGGCGCGGTGTAGGAGATGAGGCCGGGGAAGCGCAGCCCGCGCGCATCGACGCCGAATCGCGCGTGGTAGTAGTCGCAGAGCAGCTCCCCCGCCACCTTCGTGACGCCATACATGGTCGTGGGGCGTTGCAATGTGGACTGGGGGGCGGGGTCGCGGGGGGTCTCGGGACCGAAGGCGGCGATCGAGCTCGGGGTGAAGACGCGGCATCCGGTCTCGGCCGCCACCTGCAGCACGTTCACCAGGCCGTCCATGTTGATCTGGTACGCCCGGAGCGGGTTTTCCTCCGCTGCCGCCGACAGGATCGCCGCCAGGTGGAAGATGTCGGTGGGTCCGAAACGTCTCACCACCTCGCGCAGCGCTTCGAGGTCGAGACAGTCCAGCTGCTCCGCCGGGCCGAGGGACGCCCATGCGGCCGGATCGCGGATGTCGGTCGGCAGGATCATGGCGGGCCCGTAGCGGTCCCGGAGGCGAGAGGCCAACTCGGTCCCGATCTGGCCGGCCGCGCCGGTGATGAGGATGCGCTTCATGGGGGGACAAGATTACCGGAAACGGGCCGGGGGCAAGACCGGCGAGGTTGGCCAACCCCACTCGGCGAGGCCGGTAAAGTTAGTCAGATAAGTTGACTAAGTTTTAAAGCTATCGCCTTCCTCGTCCCCGGTCGCGGCGTCGCAGTTCCCGCTCGCGGTCGGCGTTCAGGAACCGTTGGAATCGCTCGTATTGCTCCGGCGTCAGGATCCGTCCCACCTCGGCGTTGAGCGAATCGCGCTGGGCGGCCAGGACAGGGAGGACCTCCTCCCACACCCCCTGGGCGTCGGACTGGTGGCGCGCCATGGCCTCGCGGATGCCCTCGACCTGCTCGTCGGTCAGGTCGAGCATGCGGACCAGCCGGTCGGTAACGCGCAACCGCGCAAGCTCCGACCAGGGTCGCTCATCGCGCCCGCCGCCAGGTCGTCCGGGACGAGACCGTTCTCCCCAGGGACGATCGGACCTGATGTCACGGGCCCCTGTGCGGTCGAAGTACCGGCCGTAGTCATCACCCCGGTGGTCGACGATTCTCATGACCCCGAGGGTCACGGCCACGCCCGCGAAGAAGACGGCGGCGAGCACGAGCGCGGCGACCGATCTGCGGCTCATGGCACGTACTCCTCGACGGCCAGCACGAGTTCCCCGGCGGTGGGCGCATAGCTTCCCTCCATCCACGCCGCAACGGGCCAGGGCATCATGACTTCGACGAACGAAACCTCGTCGACCCCGCCACCTCCCCCGGGCAGCAGAAGCAGCACTGCAGCCGCCGCAGCGGCCAGCCCCGCCGAACCCAGCATGACCGGACGGCGCCAGCGGGTGAGCGTTCCCTCGAGGGTTTGCTGCTGCCGCGCCTCGAGCAGCGGCCGGGCCCGCTCCACGATGTCCGACACCAGCGACTCCCAGCGATCGGGGTGCGCCTGCGGGTCGAGTTCGAACACGGTCGGCGCGGAATCCGTACGGCCGTGTCCGGCGTGCTCGTTGGCGTGATCATTCATTCTGTTCATCCGTCACGGGCTTTCCAGCGCGAGGCGACTCGAAAGAAGCCGCCGCATCGCCTTTCTGGCGAAGTGCAGGTGGACACGGGAGGAGCCGGCCGAAATCCCGAGTTCGCTCGCGATCTCGCCGTGGCCCCACCCCTCCATGTCGTAGAGAACGAGGACCTTCCTCTGCAGGTCGGTCAGGTGGGTCATGGCTTCCGAAAGGTGGCCGCGCAACTCGGCCCGTTCGGCGTCGGCCAGCGGGTCGTCGCGCGAAGCGGCCGACACCGCCTTCTCCAGGGGCGCCGCCGCGCGGACCTGGTTGTACTGTCTCCGGTTGTGCGCCGTGTTGCGTACGATGGCCATGAGCCACGCCTTGAACCGGTCGGGGTTGCGGCAGCTGTCGATCTGCTGCAACGCCCGGATGAATGCGTCCTGGCATACGTCATCCGCATCGTCGGGGTTGTCCAGCGTGGCCCGGGCGACAGCGTGCGCCGTCCTCAGATGTCGCCGGACCAGCTGGTCGAACGCCCTGCTGTCTCCGCGCCGGACCCGAGCGACCAGGAGTCCGTCGGTCTCCCCGTTGTCCATTCATGTCCGGCTGGTTGAAGTGATTCGAATGCAACATGCCCTTTTCTTTCGGACATCCGGAGGCGGCGTTTCGTTAGGAGGCTGCCGCGATCCGCTCCGGCTGCGGGCCGCACACTCGGCTCCCCGCTTAAGACATCGGTTCAGGGCGCCCCGCCGGACTTGGGCGTCCACCGGTCCGCATCGCGCTCTTCGTACTTGTCCATGGCCCGCGCGAAGGCCCGGTCCAGGTCGATCCCCTGCTGGTTGGCTAGGGAGATCAGCACGAAGAGAATGTCGGCGATCTCCAGCTCCAGCTCCGCCGGCGCCTCGTCTTCGCGCTTGGGCTTGGAACCGAAACGGTGGTTGATCTCGCGCGACAGCTCGCCGACCTCCTCGACCAGCCGGGCCAGGATCGCCAGCGGCGGCCAGTAGCCCTCCTCGAAGCGGCTGATCCACCGGTCCACGCGTTCCTGCGCGTCGCGGAAGGTCATGGGCGCGCCCTCGTGGGGTCGAGGACGAGCTTCCCGAACACCTCCCCCGCTTCTAGCAGCTCATGGGCACGCCGCGCTTCGTGGAGCGGCAGCACGGCGTGGACCGGCGGGGTGACCACGCGGCGGAACACCATGTCCATGGCCGCGCGGAACTCCGCCGGGGTCCCCATCGTCGATCCCAGGATCGAGAGCTGGCGCCAGAAGAGGAGGCGGATGTCGACCTTCCCGGCGGGACCGGTCGTCGCCCCGAACGAGACCAGCCGTCCCCCGACGGCCAGCGCCCGAAGGAGCTGCGGCCAGATGGCCTCGCCGACGGAGTCCAGGCAGAGGTCAACACCCGCCTTTTGGGTCATGCGGTGGATTTCGCGTCCCCAGTCGGTGGTGGTGCGGTCGAAGACGTGGTGGGCGCCCAGGCGTCGTACGCGCCGCACATTCTCCTCCGATGAGGTCACCGCGAAGACCTCGGCACCGGCCTCCCTGGCGAACTGGACCGCCATGGCCGACACGCCCCCGCTCGCGCCGGTGATCAGCACGCGCTGCCCCTCCCGCAGTCTTCCCCGCGTCATGAGGCCGCGCCACGCGGTGACCCCGGCGAGCGCGGCCGCCGCGGCCGTCGCCGCCGGGAACCCGTCGGGGAGTTCCACCACATTCGCCGCGGGCGCCACCGCGAACTCCGCGAACCCTCCCTGGGTGTGCTCGCCGATCACCTGGAAGGGTTCCATGTCCAGCCCCGGAATCCTCGCCAGCCGATACCAGTCGTACGCAAGCGACGGGTCCACGACAACCCGTTTGCCGAGCAGGGAACGCACCGTCCCGGGCCCGAGCTTGTCGACCGTCCCCACGATGTCCGATCCGCCGATGTGCGGCATCGGGATCTCGATGGGGAGACCGCGCCGCATCCACAGGTCGAGGTGGTTCATCGCGGAGGCCTCGACCCGGATCCTGACCTCGGCCGGGCCGGGCCTGGGGACGTCCATCTCCTCGACCCTGACGACTTCGGGTCCGCCGTTTTTGTGAAAGACCGCTGCCAACATTTGATGGGACGACCTCGTTCAGGGTGGGGGTGAGGGAACGCACCCGCTGCCGGAGCGCCATGAAGATAGGGCATGGAGCCCGCCGACCGTATACCTTTCGGGCCGGTCGGCGCCGGGACCGGGTGTGCCGGGGACGCGGCGCCGGAAGAACGGGAGCGAACCACGAATGACGGAATCAGCGGACGCGCCGAAAGCCGGCAAGGGTGAGGATGACCACACCCTGGGCGGGTATTTCGCGGTCCACAACCGCCCACCCGGATTCGAGGCGGTCGACGGCCAGCCGTACACCGTCTCGATCGAGACGGAGCGGACGGGCGACCTGAGGACGCCGGTGGCCGGATACCTGGTGTTCCCGCGCTGGGCCGCGACAGGGCTGGGGATCGTGGGACATGTGGAGACCCCGGTGCTCTGGCGGGGGACGAGCCGGAACGCGGTGGCGGAGGAGGCAGCCGCCCTGACGTTGCACGAGGTGCAGCGCCTGTTGAACGAGGCGATCGCGAGGCGGGCCGGCGATGGTGGTGGGGAGGAGGGAGCCGCGTGATGGCGCGTACCGACTCCATCCGGATCACCGAGATCTTCCACTCCATCCAGGGCGAGTCCACCTGGGCCGGTGTGCCCTGCACCTTCGTGCGCCTCACCGGGTGTCCGCTCCGTTGCGTCTGGTGCGACACCGCGTACGCCTTCCACGGCGGAACGCGTCGCACGATCGACGAGGTTGTCGGGGCGGTGGCCGAAATCGGATGCCGACTCGTCGAGATCACGGGCGGGGAGCCGCTCGTGCAGCCGGGCGCGGCCGTGCTGGCCCACCGTCTGCTCGACGACGGCTACACCGTGCTCGTGGAGACCTCGGGCGCGGTCGACGTGAGCGTCCTGGACGACCGGGTGCACCGCATCATGGACCTGAAGTGCCCGGGTTCGGGCGAGGAGCACCGCAACCTGTGGTCGAACCTGGACCACCTGACCGGGCGCGACGAGGTGAAGTTCGTGGTGGCGGGCTTAGAGGACTTCGAGTGGGCGGCCGGCGTGATTCGGCACCGCGGCCTCGACGAAAGGGTGCGCGACGGGTCGCTCGGGTGCCTGCTGGTCTCGCCGGTGTGGGGGCTGGAGGGGATGGAGGAACTCGCCGAAGCGATTCTTGAGAGCGGATTGCCGGTCAGGTTTCAGACCCAGCTGCACAAGCACATCTGGGGGCCGGACCGGGCGGGGGTGTGAGCCTTGCCGCTGCGACTCTCCGGCCTGTCACAGGCGTTGGGCGACCGCTTCGGGCCTGTCGAATCAGCCCGGCCGGACCACGATCGTCGCAACGCCGCCGTCGCGCTGGTATTGCGGGGGCCTACGGATGTGGCCGACCCGCCGGTACGCGACTGCGAGGTGCTGGTCATCAGGAGAAGCGATTCGCCGACGGACCCGTGGTCGGGCCAGATGGCGCTGCCGGGCGGGAGTCTGGACGAGGTGGACGACGGGCTGCTCGCGACGGCGGTCCGGGAGACGCACGAGGAGACGGGGTTGCGTCTGGACCGGAGCGGGGGTGTGCTCGGCCGCCTGGAGACGGCCCGGCCCATGGGCGTCCGCCTACCCGTGATCACGATCTGGCCCCTGGTTTTCAGGGCCCCGTCCGACGCGGTGGCGCGGGTGGGGAGTCCGGAAGTGGCGTCGGTGCACTGGTTCCGGGTGCCGGACCTGTCCGACACCGAGAAACGGGGATCCTACCCGTGGCGGGAAGGGGGCCTGGTGAGGTGGTTTCCCTGCATCAAGGTCGAGGGGCGCGTGATCTGGGGGCTGACTTACAGGATCTTGACGGGGTTCCTGGAGGTGGTGGGGATTTGACGGCCCGTCTTTATCGCGCTCGCTACTGTCGATCATGAGTTGTCAACTGCAGTTTCCACTATGGAAACTTCAGTTGACATTTTGTTCCTCGCTCAGCCCTTCCCCATCCACTCCACTAGAAACAGGTTCGTGTTGCCCTCGTGCGACATGTTGCGGTTCGACCCGAAGAC
This sequence comes from Gemmatimonadota bacterium, assembly GCA_028874995.1. Classification (GTDB taxonomy): domain Bacteria; phylum Gemmatimonadota; class Gemmatimonadetes; order Longimicrobiales; family Gaopeijiaceae; genus Bin94. The sequence goes on from JAPPGM010000006.1 coordinate 44,277, forward strand.
GAGGCTGCGGCCGTCCGGGTGGAAGACCGGGAAGCCGTCGAACCCTTCCGAGAAGGTCACGCGCTCCAGGCCGGTGCCGTCGACGTTGATCAGGTAGAGCTCGAATTCCCGGCCGCGCGGGTCGTCCATGTTCGACGAGAAGATGATCTGCTCCCCCGATGGGTGCCAGTACGGGGCGAAGTTGGCGGCGCCGTTGTCGGTGAGCTGGCGGGGGTTGGAGCCGTCGGCGTCGGCGACCCAGATCTCCAGGGCCGAAGGGCGGATGAGGCCGTCGGCGAGGAGCGACAGGTAGTCCTCGCGCTCCTCCCGGGACTCGGGGTAGTGGGCCCGCCACACGATCTTCGTGCCGTCGGGGCTGTAGAAGGCGCCGCCGTCGTAGCCGAGCCTGTCGGTCAGGCGCTGCACGCCGGACCCGTCTGGGAGCATGGAGTAGAGGTCGAGGTCTCCGTCGCGCACCGAGGTGAAGACGATGCGGTGGCCGGTGGGCGAGAAGGTGGCCTCGGCGTCGTAGCCGTCCTCGGTGGTGAGCTGCACGAGGTTCGACCCGTCGGCGTCGGAGGCGAAGATGTCGAAGGTGGGATGGATCGCCCAGACGTAGCCGCGCGAGCGGTCGGGGGGGGTGGGGCAGGCGGGATCGTGATGGTGGGTGGAGGAATAGAGGATTCGGTCGCCGGCGGGGTAGTAGTAGGCGCAGGTGGTGCGGCCCAGCCCGGTGCTGACGAGTTGGCGGGCGCCGGTGGCCGGGTCGAGCGTGTAGATCTGGTCGCAGCCTTCACCGGGTGTGGGGGTCGACTGGAAGACCAGCGAGGTGCCGTCGAAGGACCAGTAGGCCTCGGCGTTCTCGCCCTCGAAGGTGAACTGGCGGATGGCGCCGAAGCGGGTCTCGCCGGGCTGGATCAGATCGGAGTCGCTGGGGGTTGGCTCGCCCTGGGCGCGGTCGATTGCAGCCTGTTCACCTGCGGTGGGCGGGTCGTCACGTTGGCCGTCGCCGGATTCACGGCAGGCGGTGGTGGGCAGGGCAATGGCGAGGAGGGCCAGGAGGCGAAGTGGGGTGGTGCGGGTCATGGTGTCAACAGGAAAGGCCTTGAAATGGGTGATCGGGTCCGGGTGGCGCGCGAAAGCCGACCAAGATAACACCGCGGGACGCGTCGCCGGACTACGGCTACGGGCCCCGCGCCTCAGGCGGCTCCGAGACTTCAACCTGAATGTCGCGGCGCCTCAACTCGGCGACGAAGGCGTCGGGCGGAATCACCTCGTCGGGGGTGCCGACACCCGGCGCCACCTCCCCCCGCGCCTGCATCCGCGCCACAATGGACAGGGAAAACCCGGTGGTCCGCGCCATGGCCGTGATCCCCGTGGCCGGGTCGTGATAATCGATCACGTCGTACCGGATCCGCGCGGGCCGACCGTCCCGCTCCCCAGCCGCCTCCACGCGCGCGACCACCAGGTCGTCCCCGTCTTCGTTGGTGAGCAGCGGGGTGACCTGCTGAATGAAGAACCGGCGCGGGTTGACCTTGCCCCCCTGGTGCTCGACCTCGGCATCCCGCAGCAGACCGAGCGCGCGGATCGCCCGCATGATGTGCGCGTGGCCCGGATACCTGAGCGTCTTGTACTCGAGCGACCGGACCCTCCCTTCGTACCGCGCGGGCAGGCTGGAGGTCCCGCCACCGGTGTGGAAGGCCTCGAGCCGCCCGATCGGGTCCGGAAATTCCAGGGTCTCGACTTCCGAGAGCGCTTCGACCACCGTGCGCCTGCCGTCCTTCAGGATCTCGGCGGGCGTCACGTAGTAGTCGAGCATGCCCTCGAGCGAGTACACGATCTGGTAGTTGAGCGGTGGTTTGGGGTGCTGGGGAAGTCCCCCGACCCAGAGGCGCACGGAATCGACGGTGTCGAGCCGGTCGATCCCGCCCTGGGCCAGGATGTTCACCATTCCCGGCGCGAGACCCACGTCGGGGACGATCGAGAGTCCTGCCTCGCGGGCGCGGGCGGCGAGTCCCTTCTGCCGCTCGACGATCGCGGTGTTGCCGCCCAGGTCGGTGAAGTGGGCACCGGCCTCGAGCGCCAGGCGGGTCATGTCATGGTTGAAGTAGTAGGGGAACGCACACAGCACCGCGGCGGCGCCCTTCATGGCGGCGGCAATCTCCCACTCGCAGGTGGCGTTGGCGCGCACGGTGGCCAGGCGGTTCCCGAGCCAGGGCTGAAGGGCGGGGTGAAGGGCGTCAGTGCGCAGATCCGCGATGACCACCTCGGAGTCCTGGTCGCGCCGCAGCAGATCGAAGGCGGCGGCCGATCCCTGCGTGCCCCCGCCCAGCACGAGGAACTTCATGGAGCGGTCACGATGTCAAGCGTGCCACGCCCGGTGCGAACGGAAGACGGAATGGGGATGGGGTGCACGAATCTCACGGCGTCGCTCATGCGGGCGAGAGAAGGTCGAACCGGGGTTCGGTTTCCGGGGCGTCGCCGGAGAGACGGGTCACGTCCACGATCCGGTCGCCGGGTCCCGGGGTGATGATCGACCGGGGCGGCGCGTTGCGGCGCCTGAGCGGCACCCGGGCCACTTCCACCCCGGTTACCGCGCCTGCCGCCGAAACGAGCACGACCTTGTCGTCGTCCAGCGCCTCGAGCGCGGCCACCAGCCCGGCGCCGCCCTCCCTCGCCGGCATGGCCAGCGTCCCCAACCCCCCCCGCCCCTGCACCGGAAACTCCGAAATCAGGGTGCGCTTGCCGGCTCCCGACCCGGTCACCATCAGAACCGGCGCCTCGCGCTGGGCCACGATCAGCGCGATCACCTCGTCGTCTCCCCGGAGCCCGATGCCCTTCACCCCCTGCGCGGTGCGCCCCACCACCGTCACCTGGCGCTCCGGGAAGCGGATCGCGCGCCCGTCCCGCGTCACCAGCAGGAACTCGGTGCCGCCGTTGGTGGTGTTCACGTCGAGGAGCGCGTCACCGGACCGCACCCCGGCCGCGATGAGCGCGCCGCCCCTGGGGTTCGAGAACTCGCCGAGCCGGGTGCGCTTCATGAGCCCCAGGCGCGTGACGAACGCGACGAAACGGTCGTCCGTGAGGTCGTCGACGGTGCGCGTGGCGACGATCGGGTCGCGCCGGTCGATGCCCATCAGCGCCCAGATCGACTTGCCCCGGGACGCGCGCGACCCCTCGGGGATGTCTTCGACCCGAAGGAAATACACCTGTCCCGAACTCGTGAACGAGAGCAGCCAGCCCCGCGTCCGCGCCACCACCACCGTCTCGAGGTAGTCGCCCGGGAAGCGCTCCATGGCGGCCAGGGCGAGACCGGAGGCCACCCGGCGGCGATAGAGGTGCATGGGAATCCGCTTCAGGTACCCCTGGCGGGACTGGGTGACCACCACGTCCTCGTCGGCAACCTCGGTCGCCACATAGGCGAACCCGGTCTTGTCCTTCCCCTCCAGGATCACGGTGCGGCGGTCGTCCCCGTAGCGTTCGACGACCTCGTCCAGCTCCCCGAGCATGACATCGATCTGGAGCCCCTCGTCCGCGAGCAGCGCGCGCAGTTCGCGGATCGTGTCGCGCAGGGACTTCTCCCGCGCCCGCAACTGGTCGCCCTCCAGCGCGGTCAGCCTGGCCAGCCGCATGCGAAGGATCGCATCGGCCTGGACCTCGCTCAGGCCGAACCGGTCGCGCAGCCGCCGCGAGGCCTCGGCCCGGTCGGCGGAGCGCTTGATCTCGGCGATCACTTCGTCGATGTGCGCCAGCGCCAGGAGCAGTCCCTGGGTGATGTGCAGGTCGGTCTCCGCCTTCTCCAGGTCGAAGCGCGAGCGCCTGCGGATGACCTGGAGCCGGTGGTCGCGGTAGTGGCCGAGCAGCTCCTTGAGGTTGAACTCGCGCGGCTGACGGCCCCCTTCCAGCGCCAGCATGATCGCGCCGAAGGTGCACTGGAGCGCGGTCTTCCTGAAAAGCTTGGCCATGATCCTGCCGGCGTCCGAACCGCGCTTGAGCTCCACCACCAGACGGATGCCCTCGCGATCCGACTCGTCGCGCAGATCCGCCACGTCGGGAAGTCCGCCCTTGCGCGACAGCGCCGCGATCTGCGCGATGATGCGCGACTTCGAGACCGCGTACGGCAGCTCGGTCACGACGAGCTGTTTGCGTCCGCCCCTCACGGCCTCCGTCACCACGCGCGCCCGCATCGTCATGCGCCCGCGTCCGGTCTCGTACATCGACCGGATCCCCGTCCGCCCCACGATGTACCCGCCCGTCGGGAAATCCGGACCGGGCAGCACTTCCATCAGCTCCTCGACGCTGCAATTCGGGTCGGCGACCAGCGTGCGCAGCGCCGCGGCCACCTCGCGCAGGTTGTGCGGCGGCACGTTGGTGCTCATTCCCACCGCGATCCCGGAGCTGCCGTTCACCAGCAGGTTGGGGACCCGGCAGGGGAGCACCGCCGGCTCCTGAAGGCGGTCGTCGAAGTTGTTCTCCCACTCGACCGTGTCCTTCTCGATCTCCGCCAGAATCTCGGTGGCCACCGCGGCCAGCCGCGCCTCCGTATAGCGGTACGCGGCGGCGGGATCGCCGTCGATGGAGCCGAAGTTGCCCTGGCCGTCGACCAGCGGGTAGCGCAGCGAGAAGTCCTGCACCATCCGCACCAGCGCGTCGTACACCGCCGAGTCGCCGTGCGGGTGGTACTTGCCGAGCACCTCGCCCACCACCGTCGCACTCTTCTTGTAGCCCCGGTCGGGGTGCAGGGCCAGCCCGTGCATAGCCACCAGGATGCGGCGGTGCACCGGCTTCAGCCCGTCGCGGACATCGGGCAGCGCCCGCCGCACGATCACGCTCATCGAGTAGTCGATGAACGATTCGCGCATCTCCTCCTCGATCAGACGGGGGACGATGCGGTCGCGCATGCGGGATACGGTCATTCAGCCTCCAGGCGACCCGCGGGTGAATTGCACCTCGGCCGCCATGGGTATCCCGCCCCCAGCCCCGGCGGCCTGTATGTAACTCGCCGCTCGAATTCCGGGAAAGAGTTATCCATGAATCGGCAGCCCCGCACCCGGAATGATTCCCCGCTCCAACACCTCCACCCGGTCCCCCACCGCGATCCGCCCGGGACCGTCGTGCACCACGTTCACCCCGAAGTACACCCCCGACTCGATGCGCCGGTAGAGGGCCAGGGTGCGGAGCGGCTCGCGATCCGGGTCGCGCACGCCCGTCTTCTGGTCGGTGGTGGTGACCTTGCAGCGGGTGCAGAGCTTGACGCCGCTGAAGCCCACGGTGCCGAGGGTGAAGCGCTGCCACTGGTCCTCGTCGTGGGGGTGCGCACCGGTCACGACGATGTTGGGACGGAAGCGCTCCACCGGAATGTCTCGGCCGCTGCGCCGGGCCAGCTCCTCCACCGAACGTTCGCTGACCAGGAGCGCGGGGAAGCCGTCGGCGAAGCTGACGAGGCGGCCCTCGGCGTAGGCGGGATCGGTGGCGCGCGCGTCGTCCTCCCGCATGAAGACCAGGCGGACCTCGCGGCCGAGCACGGTGGACAACCACGCGTCGGCGTCGGGCGAAACCGCGCAGCCGACCGCGCCGGTGCCGTGGATGGTCACGCCGAGGGGGTCGCCGGTGGGCGTGGCGGGCAGGTTCAGGGGGTCCACGCCGTCGGCCTCAAGCCGCAGTGCCCCGTTGTCCAGGTGGGGATGGACGACGGCCAGCCGCGGCGTGTCGCGCTGGGTGACCATCCCGCCGCCGGTACGGACCACCATCCAGCGCCGGTCCCACCGGGGCCCCAGCGCGTCGAACTCCATGGACTCCAACTCGGTCGCACGCGCCCCCTTGAGCGGGTGGATCCGGAGGCGGGTCACGCGTCCGGCGGATCCGGGAGTGCGGGGGTTCACGGCCGGCCCGGTCACGCCATCGCCCCGCTCATCCGCCGACTGACGATCGACAGCGGCAGGGTCGCCTGATGGCGCCCGTCGACCAGGATGTGGAAGGTGTGCGTTCCCTCTTCCTGGAAGACGATCCCGTCGAGGTTGATCACGTGCGGGACCCGAATGCCCGTCTGCAGGCTCTGGCGTCCGGGAGAGACCTTGAGTTCGCCGCTGAGAGAGACCAGTTCCTTCCCCTTCGGGCTGGACAGCTTGATGGTCAGCTTGTGGGTGCCCGCGTCGCCGGCCCCGCCCAGGAAGCGCAGCACCAGCGACAGGCGGCCGTGACGGGCTGGGAATCGGCCCACGCTGATCTGGTCGAATACGCCGAGAAGATTGAGTTTCCCCGACCCGTCGATGGTCGCGGCATCGGCGGTGAGTACCAGGTCTACATCCACTGGCTGCTACACTCCTTCCATCGCCGGTTCGGCCGGCGGTTCTCCAAGAAGTGACTTGGCGAGGACCAGCCCCAGAATCAGATCCAGTGCCGCATGCGCGAAGATCGACGGCCAGAGGCTCCCCGTCCAGACGATTCCCAGGGCCAGGATCCCGCCCATGACCGCTGTGCGCGCGATCCCGTGACGGCCCTGATAGGCATGAAGGAAGCCGAAAACCACCGCGACTGGCAAGGCACCCCCCAGGTAGGAGCCCGTCCAGGGCATGAGGAAGAGGGGCAGGAATCCCCGAAAGACCAGCTCCTCGAAGATGCCCGCCGCAAGGGACAGGAGCGCGAACACGCCCTTCTCGCGGCCCGTGACAGGCATGATCGCCCGGACCACTCCCGTCTCCCGCCAACCGAAGCGTCGGGAGAGTCCCCGGAAGGCGTACACGACCAGGAGACCACCCGCGGTGAGCAGCGCACTTGGCAGCAGAAGAGCACCGAAGGACGACGGCCAGGTGCGGAGAAGTCCTGACGCGTGCCGCAGTTCCGGCGCGACCGCCAGAGTCAGGAGGCCGGCCGCGGCGAGGAACACGATCGACGCTGTGTAGAATCCGGCCCGATGGGCACGAATCTCGTCGAGGGGCGGAGGTTCCTGCGCGAACGCGACAACCGGCACCAGAACGAGCCAGGCCGCCGCGACGAGGGCGGCGGCCACGCCAGCGAGACCCACAAGGACGAAGATGGCGGCCAGAACGGCGCTCGCCACCGCGGCCGCCACGAAGCGTCCACGCTCCCCTGTCATCGCTAGCACAACTCCCTGCCCGCCTCCAGCACACGGTCCAGCACCCGCATGACATCGTCCTCCGTGGTCAGCGCATTCAACACGCACAGCCGTAGCGCGAATCTGCCCCGGAGCCGTGTGGAAGCGATCATCGCGAACCCCGACCGGACGATCCGGTCCTGGATTCCCCTGTTCAGATCGTCCACGCGGTAGCCGGAACGGCGCATCTCGTCCGGGTCCTCGAGCAGCGACGCGGGCCTGGTCCGATCATCTCTCATGTCATTGACGCCTGGGCGCAGTGGGTTCCAGTTTGTCACGCACGGGATTCTGGCCAGATTGGGACACCGGTCAACCCCTGCCGCCTTCCGCGCCGGGACGTCACCCGATATCACCGCAACCGAGGACCGACCGTGACCACATCGGCACCCGCCAAAGCGACCTACCGCATCATCGACAGCTACGATCACCCGCACGGTGGGCGAATTTTGCGGCTGCGGCTCGGCCGGGGCCAGGCACTGACGGTCAAGGAACTGAAAGGCAGTGCCATGTTGGCCACCTCGCCCGACGGCTCGGAGACGCGCATCCGCGTGGGGGGGTTCGCGCTTTTCGGGGGCAAGCCCAGCAACGCGCGGCTGGTGCGCACCGGCCGGGTCGACATCCATGTGCGGGACGAAGGCGCGAAGCAACTGGACGCCGGCTGGACGGTGGCGGGCCCCGCGTAGTTCGCGCAGGCAGCGGGCCGGAATGGGCCTTCGGGCCCCGCCCGGTGCCGCGTGACGCCGAGCGGGCGGTTCAGGGCACCCTCGTCAGCGCTCTCCGGTGCCTCCCCTAACACCCGGCGGATCGCGCTCGAAGGCCTTCCGGAACCACGCGATGAAGGCATCCCGCTGCTCCGGATTCTCCGCCATCCAGGTCCTGCGCGCCTCGACGAAGGCGTCGGGACGCGCGGTGAGGATGTAGGCGTCCAGGTAGTCGTTCTCCCTGGAGTACATCAGTTCTTCCAGGAGGTCGTAGGGCCGGGCGTCGTAGACGGAGCGCAGGAGCATCCACGCGTCGGACATGACGGACAGGATCGCCTTCTCGATCTCGTAGGTGGTGGCGCCGTCGGCCTCGGGCAGCCATCGGCCCAGGCGGTCCTGTGCCACCATGAGGTGCAGGTGGGCATAGAGCAAGTACGGACCAGCGAGGCCGGTTCTGTCCTGGTAGTGGATGTAGGCAGTGTCGCCGGTTTCGTTGATCTCCAGAGTCTCCCACGGGTATGCCGGGCCTTCCTGGGCACCGTGGTTGATCATGAAGGAGAGGTCTTCGCGGATACTGTCGTGTTGCTCGCGGACCCGGTCGTCGATCTCCTCCATGCGCTCCCTGGCGGGCGCCAGACGCTCGCCCGAATGGATGACCAGGCGGCGCGGCTCGCGCAACACCGCTTCCGCGCTGACGCAGGCCGCGGCGATGATGACGATGGTGGCCAGGAGGCCGCAACGAGCCCGGTCACGGCGCCCGAAGCGGCGATTCCGGCCGCGCGCTGTTGGCGCGGTGGTCGCAAAACGGTGAGGATCGGTCGTGCACATGTCGGGCAAGTCGGCTCCTGCGGGATCAGCGGCTAGTCGCAGACAACTCTACTCAACCCCGCGCGCGGGGTCCATGTTCCGGTCTCCGGTGCCTGGCGGGCGTTTCGGGTCGCCGCCGGGCGGTCCACCACCACCGTCGCCACCCGAGGGCCGGTCCCGCCAGCGCAGGAACTCGAAGGGGCTGCGGCAGTCCGTGCACCAGCAGGTCGTGAGCGACGCGTGGCTTCCGAAGAGCGACATGACCTCGGTGCGTCCTCCGCCGCAGAAGGGACACGGGGGCGGTGTGGTGGAAGTTGCCGCTGCGCGCTCGTCCGACACGGGCCTACTCGACGAAGAGGTCGCGGTTGCGGTCGCCCCGGGCGCGCTCGACGGCTTCCTCGGCGGGGGATCCAGGTCCGCGGCGGCGCTCCGCGTCCCAGCCGGCGCGGTCCGGCTCGACATCGGCGAGGGTGATGCCGGCCCGGGCCAGAAGAGCCGAGAGCCGGTCCTCGCAGCGCTTCCGAACCCGCTCGCCGGACCAGACGCGCCCCCCGTCCACCAGGTCTTCGTAGACATCGTCGCCGGGCAGCAGCCAGGCAAGCGTGGACGGAAGCATCGCCAGTGCCGACCCCGTCAGACGCGCCTTCGCGTCGCCCCCCGCCTCGGCCAGCCGGGCGAACCAGGCGGAGCCGAACTGGCGGTGGTACTCCTCCTCGGCAAGCATCTTGGGGACGCGGGTGCGGGCAAGCGCGAAGTTCCCGTCCGCGAAGCTCTCCAGCGCGACCGCCAGCGCGCCGTCCACGACGACGACCGCGGCGGTGAAATCCGCCCAGTCGGCGAAGGGGCGGTCCAGCGCGGGCGCCGAGTAGTACCGGTCGGCGGGGCGCGTGTGTTCGACTTCGAAGGGGTCGAAGCCCTGCTTCTTCAGCATCGCGTAGAGGAGGCGGGCGTGCCCCCATTCGTCCTGCGCCATCGACGAGGCCGCGATCCCGGTCTCGATCGACGGGCTGCCCAGGATCCAGTCGCTGTAGCGGATTCCGAGCAGGCGCTTGGTGTCGGCCAGCGTGAGGATGTGGCGGGAGAGGGGTGCGGGGGCGTTGGCCGTCACCGCTCGTCCCCCTCGCCCGGCAGATTCCGCGCCCAGGGCCCTTCCGGCCGATTCACAGGGATCACCGCCCCCCTCGGCACCACGCACATCTCGAACCAGTTCTCCTCGTCGTAGGTCTTCCAGGCGTAGACCCGCGCCAGCTCCACACCGGGCGCGTCCACGTACCCGATGTGGCGCAGCGGCTCCCCCCGGCTCTTGCGCGCGAAGACCTCGTAGACGCTCTCGCCCAGCGGCGGCGTCACGCGCCCACCCCCAGCCGCCCAAGCTTCCGCCGCCCCGCCTCGCTGATGCGCGCGGTGGTCCACGGCGGATCCCACACCTCGTTGATCTCGACCGCGTCCACCCACGGCTCGCTCCCGATCCGGTCGCGCACGTCCTGCTTGATGAAGTCCATGCAGGGGCACGCGGTGGCGGTGAAGGTGAGGTCGACACGGGCGGTGCCGTCGGCGTAGTCCACGCCGTAGACCAGGCCGAGCTCGACCAGCGAGATCGGCAGCTCCGGGTCGAGCACCTCGCCCAGGGCCGCCCGCAACGCACCGGCCCTGTCCTTCGGGGCCACCGGCAACGGCTCGGACCACCGGTCGCGCCCCCCCGAAGCGTGCACCATCGGCGCCGGCTGCTCGGCCAGCAGCGTCTTCAGGCGGCGCCGGGGACGGACGGCCCGCGCTCCGTCAACACCGCCACCGCCTCGCCTCAGTTCAGCCACGAGCCCACCACCCCGCGCGACCGCCGCACCGACTCCACATACCGCTCGTTCATCGGCCCCCGTCCCTTCCACCGCTCGAACACGGTCTGCCAGCTGATCTCCCCGTCCTCGAAGAGCCATCGCTTGGCCTCGGGGTCGTACTCGCACGGGAACGAGTAGTCGAGCACATACTCTTCCTTCTGCTCGTCGTAGTGGGCCGGGACCTTCAGTCCCAGACCCTCGCACAGCGGAACCGTGGACGACATCCACAGCTGCCGCAGCTCGTCGTTGGTGAGCCCCTTCAGCTTGTAGTTCAGCTGGCCGCTGTGGCGCTTCAGATCGTCGGGCAGCCCGAACCACTCGATCGTCATCGGGAACATCCAGTCCACGCAGCGCTGCAGCAGCTCGGTCGCCGCGCCCCCGGCCCGCGCCAGCCGCCGCATCCACACCTCGCCGTGGCGCAGGTGGAAGGTCTCCTCCATGTCCACCTTGACGAGCGCGCGCTTCAGCGGCCCGTAAGAGGTGTTCCTGTGCACGTCGCCCAGCAGACAGATCCCGGCCCGGTCGAAGAACCCGTTGGCCACCACCAGCTCGGCCCAGTTGTCCAGCGGCTGG
>JAPPGM010000124.1 GCA_028874995.1 Gemmatimonadota bacterium
AACGCCCGCCCCCCCGCCCCCTCCACCGCCACGCATCGCACGCTGTCGTCCGCGGCCAGCCCCTCGAACACCTCACCCAACCGCTCCCACCCGGCCCGGTCCAGCACGTTCAACTTCGCTGGATGATCGAGCCTCACCGTCACAATCCCCCCCTCGCGGCTCGTCACCACACGCGCCGCATCGCTCACCGGTAGAACAGCTCCACCAGCGCCATCGAGAACCCCGGTACGTACGTCACGAAGCCAAGGATGGCCACCAGCACCGCGATGAACCAGAGGTTCGCGCGCGTCACCCGCCAGATGTCCGCGCGCGCCACCGAGCACGCCGTGACCAGCACCGACGCGACCGGCGGCGTCTGCTGCCCGATCCCCAGGTTCAGCGTGACGATCAGGCCGAAGTGGACCGGGTCGATCCCGGCGGCCTGGATCAGCGGCATCACGACCGGGACGACGAGGATGATCGCCGCGGCCGAGTGCAGGAAGAGTCCGACCGCCAGCAGGAAGAGGTTGAGGAGCGCCAGGATCGCGAGCTTCGAGTCGGTGATCTCCATGATCGACGCGGCGATCTGCTGCGGAACCCTGACCTCCGTCAGGAAGTCGCCCAGGAGCGCGGATGCGGCCACCAGCAGCATCACCACCGCCGTCTGGTGCCCGCACTCCAGAATCGCCTTCCTGAGCTTCGCCACGGTCAGCTCACGGTAGACGACCCCGCCGATCAGCAGCGCCGCCACCACCGCCAGCCCCGCCCCCTCGGTCGCGGTCACCCATCCTCCGAAGATCCCGCCCAGAATCACCACGGGAAGGAGCAGTGACCAACCGGCCTCGCGGAAGGTCCGCCACACGTGCCCGAGCCGGAAGGCCTCCTCCATGGGCAGCTTTGCGCGCCGCGCCCACAGGTAGGCCACGAACATCATGAGGAAGCCGCCCGCGATGCCCGGCAGGATTCCCGCCACGAACAGTTCCACCACCGACGCGCCCGACATCACGCCGTAGAGGATCATGGGGATGGACGGGGGGATGATCACGGCCAGCGTGGCCGACGACGAGGTCACCGCGGCCGCGAACTCGCGCGAGTAGCCGCGCTTGCGCATGGCCGGAATCAGGATCGACCCGAGCGCGGCCACGTCCGCCACCGCGCTCCCCGAAATCTCCGCGAAGAACATCGACGCCGAGATGCTCACCATCGAGAGCCCCCCCCGGATGAACCCGAAGACCGCCGAGGCGAAGGCCACCAGCCGCCGCGAGATCCCCGAACGGTTCATGATCGCGCCGGCGAGGATGAAGAGCGGGATCGCGATGAGCGGGAACTTCGTCGACCCGGAGAACATGAGCAGGCCCGCGTTGGGGAGCGCCGCCAGACCCCCGGTGGCCACGATCGCCACCACCGCAACCAGCCCCAGCGCCACCGCGATGGGCACGTTGACCAGAATGAGGACCAGGAGCAAAAGGACGAGGATGACGGTCACGGGATGTCGCCTCCCCGCTCCCCGGGATCATCACCCGGGGCCCGCAGCGCGCCGGGCAGGCTCAGGAGCTGTGCCACGACGAAGAGCGCGGCCCCGATCGGGATCACCGACTGCGCCAGCGCCGCGGGCACCGCGGGCATGCTCACCAGCGTCGTCCCCGCCAGCGCGCCCTGCACCTGCATTCCCGCCCACGCCAGAACGAGGAAGAAGCCGATGACCGCCGCCTCGCCCGCGAGCAGGACAGAGGTTCGGGCCAGTCCGTGCAGCCGCTCGACCAGGACGGGAACCCCGATGTGCCCGCGCGTCAGCGCCACCAGCGCCGCGCCGTAGTAGGTGAGCCAGGCCAGCAGGATCGACGCGGCCTCGTCGTACCACACCAGAGCCGCGCCCGCCTTGCGGAAGACGACGCCCAGCACGACCACCGCGGCCAGCGCCGCCACGAGCGCGACCACGACGGTCTCGAGCGTCCTGCGAAAGACCCTTCGCGCCCTGCTCACCCCGCCCCCGTCCGGGACTCCGCCGTCCGGGATTTCGTCACGGTCGCCTACTGGTTGGCGAGCATCAACGCCTGGTCGATCAACTCCCGCCCCAGCGCCACATCCGTCGCAAACTGGTCGTACACGCTCCGGCTGACGCCTTCGAAGGCGGACTGGTTGGCCCAGTTGACCGAAATGTCCGTAGCGCCAAGCTCCACCAGCAGTTCCCTGTCAAGGCGCTTGGCGGTGTCGTACACGAAGCTCCGCAGGCCGCGCGCCTCCTCCTCGACCACCGCGCGCACGCTTTCGGGCAACTTGTCCCAGTGCTCGGCGGATACGGTCACGTAGGCGGGCGTGTAAACGTGCTGGGTCAGGGAGAGATAGCTCTGCACCTCGTCGAGATTCGCCGCGCTGATCTGCGCGAGCGGGTTCTCCTGGCCGTCCACCACCCCCGTGCGCAACGCGAGCAGAACATCCGAGAAGGCCATCGGAACGGGGTTGGCGCCGAACTGCTGGAAGAGCTTCACCCGCCAGGTGCCGCGCGGCGTGCGCAGCTTGATCCCGTCCAGGTCACCCGGCGCGCGCACCGGCCGCACGTTGTTGGTGACGTGTCGGTAGCCGTTCTCCCACACCGCCAGGATCCTGTAGCCCTGGGCCTCCGCAAGCGGCGCCAGCCGCGGCCATACGATCGCCTCCTCGATACGGGCCATGTGGTCGCGGTTCCGGACCAGGTAGGGCATCTCGAAGAGCCCGAACTCGTCGATCCGCGACGACATGATCGACGAGGGCAGCGCCATGTCCACGGTGCCCAGCTTGAGCTTCTGCAGGAGAACGTCGTCGCCCCCGAGCTGGCTCGATCCGTAGACCATCACCTCGGCCTCGCCGTCCAGGCGCTCGTTCACGCGCCGGGCGAACTCCTCCGCGGTGAGGGCGAAGAGCGATCCCGGCGCTCCGACGTGTCCGAAGCTGAGCTCTCGGGACGCCTCGGAGGTTCCGTCGCTGCAACCCGCGGAAAGGACCGCCGCCGCGAGAAGTCCGGGGATAAATCCTCGCGAGCATCGAGAGCGGCGAGGCGCCGGGCCAGGGTCCCCTCCGTGGGAGACCAGGTCCGTCCCCCGATACACGCTCCCGCCTGCCACTACAGTCTGCGACATTTCCCCTGATGCCTCCGTGTCTTCCTGGTTCGCTTGTCGGCCTCAAAGATTATTCACAATTTGCCATATGTTTACCACCCTGGCCGCCCGTCTGCGTGAAAACGTCGAAGGGCCGGTTCGCTTCGACGCGCTTACCCGCGGCCTCTATTCGACCGACGCGTCCATCTACCAGATCGACCCGATCGGGGTGGTTCTCCCCCGCACGGCGGACGACATCGCCGCCACCATGGCGATCGCACGGGAGGAAGGGGTGCCGGTGCTGCCGCGGGGTGCCGGGACGTCACAGTGCGGACAGGCGATCGGGCGCGCGCTGGTGGTGGACACTTCGCGGTATCTGCGCCGGGTAGGCCCGGTTGACCGCGAGGGCCGGACCGTCCGCGTGGAACCGGGGGTCGTCCTTGACCGCTTGAACCGCCGTCTCGCCCCCACGGGCCTTTTCTTTCCGGTGGATGTGGCGACCGCGAGCCGCGCCACGATCGGGGGGATGGCGGGCAACAACAGCGGTGGGGCGCGCTCGATCCGCTACGGGATCATGGCCGACAACGTGCTGGCGATAGAGGCGATGCTGCCGGACGGGCGGGCGGCGGTGTTCGCAAGGGATTCCCCACCGGAAACAGCGGGCGACCTCATTCGGGCGGTCCGCGCGATCGCCTCGCGCGAAGCCGATGAACTGGAGCGCCGCATACCGAAGGTCCTCCGTCACGTGGCCGGTTACAACCTGCACCGGTTGCTGCGTCCGGGGGCGTCGCCGGCCGAACTGCTGGTGGGGTCGGAGGGCACGCTGGCCTTCTTCCGCAGGATCCAGCTGAAGCTGTCGCGCCGGCCGGCCCGGCGGGTCCTGGGCGTCTGCGCCTTCCCGTCGCTGCTCGGCGCGCTGGACGCGGTTCAGCACATCGTCGAACTGGACCCCCACGCGGTCGAGTTGATAGACCACACGTTGACGGGTCTGGCCCGGGAGAATGCGGCGTTCCGCTCGACGGTCGACGCGCTCTTTCCGCCGGCGGCCCACACGCTGCTGCTGGTGGAGTTCGCGGGGGACGAGGAGGGGGCGCTGGCGGGGCAATTGTCCCGTCTGGAGCATGTCGTGCGCGGCATAGGGCCCGGGTGCGAGGTGATCTGCGCCGAGGACCCCGCCGCGCAGACCACGATCTGGGCGGTGCGGCGGGCGGGGCTGAACATCGTGATGTCGATGAAGGGCGACCGGAAGCCGGTCTCGATCGTCGAGGACTGCGCGGTCCCGCTCCCGGTGCTGGCCGAGTTCGGCGGCGCCGTCGAGGAGATCTTCGCGCGGCACGGCACCGGCTCGACCTGGTACGCGCACGCCTCGGTGGGGTGCCTGCACGTGCGGCCGTCGCTCGACATGAAGGATCCGGCCGACATCCGGGCCTTCCGCGCCATCGCCGAAGAGGTGCACGGGGTGGTGGGGCGGCTGGGGGGCTCGCATTCGGGCGAACACGGCGACGGGATCCTGCGCTCGGAGTTCATCGAGCCGGTCCTGGGGCGGCGGCTGGCGCGCGCCTTCGAAGAGGTCAAGCACGCCTTCGATCCGGAAGGGATGATGAACCCGGGGAAGATCGTGGGGGCGCCCCGCATGGACGACCGCGAGCTGTTCCGGTACTGGCCGGAGTATCCGCGGCGGGTCGAGCTGCCGACGGTGGGCGACTGGTCGGAGAGCGGCGGCTTCGCACGGGCGGTCGAGGCGTGCAACAACAATGGGGCGTGCCGGAAGATGGACCCGGGCGTGATGTGCCCGTCGTACCGCGTGACGCGGGAGGAGCGTGACACGACGCGGGGGCGGGCCAACGTGCTGCGTCTGGCGATGACGGGGCAGCTTGGGGGGGGTGGGGGTGTGGGGCGTGGGGGGGGGCGGGGGGTTGGCGGGCCCGGAGGGTGGCGCCGGGGGTCGAGGGGCCGCGGGCTGGCGGGGGACGAGGTCGCCGAGGCGATGGAGCTGTGCGTGGGCTGCAAGGCGTGCAAGCGTGAATGCCCGGCGGGCGTGGACATGGCGCGGATGAAAGCGGAGGTCATGCATCTGCGGAACCGGCAGGTGGGAATCCCGCTGCGGGAACGGCTCTTCGCTTCACTGCCGCGCATTGCGCCCGTGGCGGCGCGGGCGCCGGGATTGTTCAACCTGCGAAACCGGAGCCGGGTGCTGCGGTGGGCCGGTGAGCGGGCACTCGGGATCGCGGCGGAGAGGGCACTGCCGGAGTGGCAGGGGCGGCCGTTTCGGGATGGGGAGCTGGGGATGGGGGGGGATGGGCGGGGTGGGAGCTCGCGCGGCGTGACAGATTCCGTGACAGATTCCCCCATGAATCTGTCCGCAAGTGGGGTAGTTGGAGGGGGGAAACCCCGGTCGGAAGGACCTGTTACCCTCTTCGTGGACACATTCACCAGGTATTTTGACCCGAACGTCGCCAGGGCGGCCCGCGACGTGCTCCGCCGCCTTGGCTACGATCCGGTCGCCCCACGGGCGCCGACGCGCCCCCGTCGACCCCTCTGCTGCGGCCGCACCTGGATCGCCGCCGGCCTCCTCGACCACGCCCGCGCCGAGGTGCGCCGCACTCTGGATGCCCTTGTCCCTCTCGTCCGCCGGGGCATCCCCGTCGTCGGCCTCGAGCCTTCCTGCCTGCTGACCCTGCGGGACGAAGCCCTCCACCTCTGCCCCGGCGACGACGCGCGCCTCGTAGCCGATCAAGCCTTCCTCGTGGACGAATTCCTGGCGTCGCGGCATGCAACGCCGCCCGTCTCGACCGGCACCCGGACCGAACCTGACGGAGCCGACTCGACCGTCTGGATCCACGGCCACTGCCACCAGAAGGCTGCCGGGACCGAGTCGGCCACCACCACCGCGCTCACCGCCCTGCTGCCCGGGACGATCGCCACACCGATCCAGTCCAGCTGTTGCGGCATGGCCGGATCCTTCGGGTACACGGCAACGCACCTGCACACCTCGCGCGCGATGGGCGAACTCGGCATCTTCCCCGCCCTGCGGGCCGCGGCACCATCGGATGTCGTGGTCGCGAACGGCTTTAGCTGCCGTGCCCAGATCCGGGACGGGACGGGGCGCCGGGCGCAACACCTGGTGGAGGTTCTGGCGGGGCAAATCGGGGGTTAGCGGGCGAGGGTCCCCGGCCCTTCCCGACCCGATTTGACAAAACCGATCACGATAATCCTGAGTTTCCTCGGTGTTCATAGATGAAAACCCGCGCGCGGCCCCGCCTGTTCGCGGCCGTCGCCGTCCATCTCTGGGCGGCCTGCGGCTGCGCGACCCCTGCCCCACTCCCTTCCGCAGGCGGCGCTCGATTCACTGTACGACCGGGGAGTACAGACTGTCGCGGTGGTCCGGCTCTTCGTGTCGGGCAGGTCGTTCCTGCACCAGACAGAGTACCTCTTCGGCCTTCGCTCCGATGCGCCGACGCGCGCAATGGTCGGACATCGCATGGTCGACGGCGCCGCGCTGCTAGAGTCATGTCACACCTCACACGTCGGATAGAGGTGCTTGACGCGCGTCGTCCGTGGTGAATTGCCAGTCGGCCTTGGCTCGGGATTCGGTTTCCGGCCGCCTGCCAGGCGGGGCAGTCGGCATCGCGCTGCACCTGACTTGGGGGGGCGGCCCGAATCCCGCCGGTGGCCTGTCCCATTCCGACATGCTCGCGTCCCGGGTTTTGCCGCGG
>JAPPGM010000132.1:0-18792 GCA_028874995.1 Gemmatimonadota bacterium
CGCAAGCGCCGTTGCTCGTCCAGCAGCCGGACTTCGGGTTCCCTCGCGGTCGCGATGGCAATGGTCGTGCCCCGCGCATGCACCGACGGCCGGGGATCGAAGAGCACTGACAGGCGCACACCCGCGCCGTCCCAGGTGCCGTTGCGTTCGGCCTCGAGCCGGGCCAGTTCTTCGACCAGGGTTCCGTCGGCGGCGTGCGCCTCCGCGAACCAGGGTTCGGGAACCCGGAAGTTCGGTTCCCGCTGCTCGTAGAGAATCCTCACGTTTACCGAGGTCCCATCGTCCAGAACACCGCCGCCCACAGACGCATTGAAGTACTGCGGTTTCGTGTCCACGGTTCGCACGTGTTTTCCACTGGCCGCATAGACGTGGTAGCGCCAGGGCCGGTAGTCGCCCACCCAGAGCGTGTCCCCGGGGAGCACCCAGATGTACCTCCCGATCCTGAACTCTCCAGGGCCCTCGCCCTTGCCGCCCATCGAGCGCACGTGGCGGCCATCGGCGCCGAAGATGCGAATCTCGCCGCTGCCGTTGTTCAATACCGCGACCGACCCGTCGGACAGCCGGTTGGCGCCGCGCACCCAGTAGAACATGTACGGCTCTTCCCCTTCGACGACGCCCAGCCGGAGGGTGGGTTCGTCGCTCAGCGTGCAGTAGGTGTCCGAGCCGCGCGGGTCGCTGGTGACGATCCGGACGCCGGCGCTGTCGACGGTACTGGCGGGTCGCTGCGCATCGCCGCGGGACACGGCTGCGGCCAGAACCAGAATCGCGCCCGCAGGGGGAATCGAGCGAGGCAAAGAACGGATCATTGGAAAACGCCTTTCGCAAGAGTCAACGGCCCGAAGGTCAAACGGCCCGGAGGAGTACCAGCCGCCCAGGTTTGACAGCACTTTGTGCTAGCACTCCAGCTCGGCCAGCGTCACCACCCTCCCCTTCCCCGCCCAGCGCGCCAGCGTATCGGCTTCCGGCTCGAGCCCGAGTCCCCATGTTGCATCGCGCACGGCCGTGACCGCGTAGCCGCGCGCCTGCAGCCCGTCCACGGCCTGGGTCATGCACACGTCGCGCGCGACGCCAATCACCACGAATTCGAGCGCGCGGCCGAGCGCCTCGCCCAGCGACCGTACGAAGGCCTCGCAGGCCGGGTTGCCCTCGAAGACGTTGAAGCGGGTCTTCTGCACGAACACGGTCCGGCGCTGCTTCACGGCCAGGCGGGCCACGATGGCGGCGTCTTCAGCGGCCGCGTCGTGGGCCAGCACCAGCGGGTCGGCCGGGCGGATCTCCTCGATCACTTCGGCGCCGGCGCGCTCGACAGGGTCAGGCGACCGCCCCATGCAGTGCGGGGGATAGGTGTCGTGGGCCGGATCCGGGGCGACCGGGTCGATCTCGGCGTCGTCGAGGCCGTGCCAGTCGCCGGTGTAGACGATCACCTCGCAATGGGCGCGCATCCACGCGGCGGCGGCCTTCAGCGCGGGCACGATCCGGACTGCGCCGGGATCGGAGTCGTCGAAGAGGTCGCGGACGTAGAGTCGTCCATTCGGGTTCATGAAGTCTTCCTGCACGTCGACGATCCAGCCCACCACTGCCGGTTGGCCCCCGCGTCCTCCACTCGCCAAGTCCCTCACTTCACACGCTCCAGTCTGTCATTGGGCCGGTGCCGGCGCCCGGCCTTGGCCATCGGTTCGCCCTCCAGGAGCACCACGTCGGCCGTGTAGTCGAAGGACCCTCCCATCAGTGACGAGCCCACGCCGTACAGGTCGACGGGCACGCCGGCCTCCTCGAAGGCGCGGATCTTGGCGGCGCCGAACCCCCCCGAGGCCACGATACGGACGTGGCCGAAGCCCGCCCGGTCCAGCGCTTCGCGCACCTTGTGCACCAGCCGCGGGTTTACGCCGCGAGGGTCGAAGTCGCCCATTTCGCCCTCCATGGAGCGGTCGACCATGGTACCGGAGGTGTCGAGGCGCACACCCCACAGCCGTTCGCCGAGCGCGCGGGCCACCTCCAGCGATGTCCTCACGCTGTCGTTGTCGAAGTCGACCAGCGACACGATGCGAACCTCTTCGGAGAGCGAGTCCGCCAGCGCCGCCGTCGCTGCCACCGTGTCGCCCCCGAAGGCCGCGATCAGCCCGTGCGGCACGGTGCCGATTCCCGACGATCCCCACCACGAGGCCTGGGCGTCGGTCGACACCCCGATCGCGCCGGCCACATGCGCCGCCCAGCCGTCCCCGGTCTGCACCCTCCAGTGATCATGGCGCGCCGGGAAGAACATGATCGACTTGGGCCACGCCGCTTCGACCACCGCGCGCGTGTTGGTCGCGATGCGGGTGCGGCGCCCCAGCACCCCCGCGCAGAGTGTCTCCAGGTGCACGAAGGCAGGGTACGGCCCGGTGATGAACATGACCGTCTCCCACGGGGCGGTGCGGTCGCCGTCGCGGAGGGAGCGGACTTCGAGATCGGCGAAATCGTAGCCTTCGGTGAGACACAGTTTCAGCATGCCGATGGCCTCGTCGGTACCGGCCACGATGGCGTCGCGCTTCTGGAAGACCTGCATGGTGACGGTGGGACCGCGGCCCCGCGAGAGCAGGAGGTCGCGGGCGCGCACGAAATACTTGTCGGAGTAGTAGCCGCTGCGCATTTTCTCGACGGGGAAGTCGAAGATGGCCGGGTTGAGGCGCTCGGCGTGGCGGATGGGGGCGGGTGGGGTGAGGGCCGGGGGGGTTGGTGCGGTGTGCGGGGCCGGATCCGGGGTTGGGGGGAGGTGGGGGGGGTCGGGGGACGCGGCCGGAGTGGACTCGGCGGACGAGGCGCTCATCGGGTCGGCGGGAAGGTGGTGCCCTTCGCGTGGCATGGACCTGGTGCTGGAATCCGTTGTTGAGCGGTCTGGAGACGGCGGGTGGTGGTCTTGGTGCCGCCGTAGTCTAACAGGATGCGCACGGGGCCGGGTCGCAACGATCGCGAAGCGCGAGGCGTCAAACCGTACGGAAGGGGTCGACTGCCCTGGCAGCCCGTGAACGGATCTTCCCCCGGAGAACAGCCGTGAGCATGACTCATCGCACTATCTTTCTCGCCGTCTTCGCGTTTCGCGCCGCACCCTTCGCGGCTTCAGCCCAGGGAGTGACGGTCCTGACGGAGGACATCTGCGCCACGTGCTCCATCGAGCTGCTTCCCGATGTCGTGCTCGGCACCGACGGCGAATCGGTGATCGGGCTCGCCCTGGACATCGCGCGGCTCTCCGACGGCCGCTTCGCGTTCGCCTTCGACGACGTGATGTATGAGTTCACCGTCTTCTCGGCGGACGGGTCGGAGTCTCGGCGCGTAGGCCGGGCGGGCGAGGGGCCGGGGGAATACGGGCACGTGTGGTTCGTCAGGGAGCACGACCGTCTGCGGCTGGCCGGGCCAACAAGCCCACCGCGGGAAGGTCGGCCGGCGCCTCACAAAGCCGAGCAGGGATCGGCCGGCGCATCCGCGGTGTCACCACGCACGAAACTCCCGCCGTCGCGCAGATTCCCGTCCGCGTCCACGACGCAGTAGCCGAATTGATCCTCGGTCACGCGCACGTACACGAAGTGATTGAAGGAACCCCGGTCTTCACGCGAGACCGTGCGTTCATCTTCATGGAAGGAATCCGCCTCCTTCCCGCCCCCGCCCGTCACGAAATACCGAATGCCGTGCTGGGGCCGGAGCCGCGCGTACAGGTGCTGATGGGCCTGGAAGACGACGTCCACGCCGTTCTCGCGGAAGATCGGCTCGAGCGCGGCCTGTAACGCCTCATCCTCGCGGCGGCATCTGAAACGGAACCACTGACATCTCTTTGGCGCGTATATCGGGTGGTGCATCGCGACCACCTTCCAGCGGGCGTTCGAGCGTTGCAGAGCTTCGGCCAGCCAACGTAGTTGAGGCTGGTCGGTTCCATGCGTGAGCTTCGTCTGCTCCCTGCCCAGCGTGTTGGAGTCGAGCACGAACACCTCGACGAGAGGCGGCTCCCCCGAGCGTGCATCGGCCTGGCCCGCGCGCGCGCTTCGAGGCCAATCGGGAAGCTTCGCCGGAATCCCGACCGTGTAATAGCGGAGGCCGTCGACATAACCGAATTCGGGCGTCGCCAGGTGTGATCCCACCTCACACCCGGACGACCGTTCGTACGCGGATTCATCCCGGGGGACAGGCCTCAGTCCCGACCCCTCGCAGTGCACCACGTCGTGGTTGCCAAGGGCCGCGTGAATCCTCACTCCAAGGGAAAGAACGCCTCGGTAGACGTCGAGGAACCTGCTGCCGATGGACTCTGCGTGGCCGTGTTCGTAGACGTTGTCCCCCAGCAGGAACACGTGGGAAACGGGCACGGCTTCGGCCTGGCGGCGGATCTGCGCCGCAACCCCCCGGGCGCGGTCATCCCCGGTACCGGTGTCACCGACGAAGACGAACCGCGCTGCCGAAGCCGTATCCTGGAGCCTCGCACCGATCGCCGCGCCGCCCGGAGGGCCGGTCAGAAGCACGACGCCGGTACGGCAAGCGCCAGCGATGATGGCGACCACCAGGACGATCGCCAGAACCTTGACAGCGCCACCAATGCACCGGAGAGCCCTGAAGACCGGGGGTATCCGCACGGGCGTCGGGATCATCCGGGGCAAGGCACCGCTAATTGCGACTCGACTGCATCGGATAGACGGTCAGGATCGCTCTTCCGCTGCCCCCCTCGTCGGCAACGATCAGGGCTCCGTCCGCCGCGAAGGCAATCCCTTCAATCTGACGATGCCACGCGGCGGTGAATCGCCTGGCGGCCAATACCTCGCCAGCCGGCGTCATTTCCGCGATGGCGCGCTGGCGGGCCGCGACCACGAAGTAGTTGCCCGACACCGGATGCCTCTCGATTCCCGATGGATGATACCCGTTTGATGCGGCCAGCCGAGCGAAATCACCCACGGGAACGGCCGCGGACCGATCGGTGCTCACCCGCTTTTCGTCGATGGACCAGCGGTACATGGCCAAACGTCCCGCGAGGTCGTCGCTGCGGGATTCCTTGCACATCAGCAGCAGCTCCCGCGCGCCCGGGTCATACGCCAGGCCCTCGATTTCGCAATGGCGGCCAACGCCCGTGGCATACTCGCGGTAGAGTACCGACTCCCCGTCGCCTCCCTCGTGGCTCTCGTACAGCCTGCCCGAACTTGTGACCAGGTAGATCCAGCCCCCGGCCACCGCGATTCCCTCGAAGTCATCGGCGACCGGGCCCTCCATGTCCGCCAGTTCGAATTCCTTCACGATCGACCCATCCCGGTAATCGATCTCGAAAACGACACCGGTTTCGTCGTCGTGCGCCAACAGCCGGTGGTCGCTGGTGGTCGCCAGACCGGAAACCTCCCGCAACCGTCCCGGGAGCTCCGCGCGCGTCGCGCTCCCGGGATCCAATCCATAGTCCCCGAGAGATCCCCGGTTCCGACCTGTTTGCGCGGTCCCGCCGTCATCCGCGGGACCATGGACCACACCGATCAATGTCAACAAGAGCAGACAGGAGATACCGCCGAAGACCAATCCCGGTCCGAACCATTTCCGCGGTCCCGCCTTCGCGTGCATTCTCTCCAGGCTGCCTCAGCTCGAGCCCCTGCCGGGCGTCTCCGGAACCTGGGCTTGTGCTTCGGGCGGAACGATTCTCCACCCGGACAGAACAGCCGGCTCCGATCCGTAATTGCTCTTCCACACGGCCAGCGTTATCGCAACGAAGATCAGCGATGCGAGGTACGCCACCGTGGTGAGCTGGGTGCCGGTCGCGAGTCCGATCCCGATCGCCATCAACATGTAGACGGCGTCCATAGGTTCCTTGATCGTGGCCCGAAAGCGAACGGCGGCGACGATTCCCGCCAGCCCGAAGGCCAGCGGGAGGCTGCCCTTGACCAGGAACACGACGAGCGCAATGCCGATCGGCGTCACGAGCAGCGCGTGAATGAACGACTGGCTGTACTTCTTCCGCGGGCGGGTCCAGCGATACACCCAGGTGACGGGCAGCGTCACACCGAAGGCAAGCGTCAGCGCGAGCACGACGGGAACCGCGAGGGCCGGGTCGGCCAGCTGGCTCACTCCTTCCTGGCTGCCGAGCTCGTCGATGCCCAGCTGAATGTTCTCGAGCATCTCCTTCACCTCGGTCGTGGTGCTATATAGCGTTCCCATCAGAAAACGGTCCCGTTCCTGGGAGACGTAGGAAAGCGCGCGCGGAAAGAAGTGAAATGCCCCGGCAAGGAATGCGAGCCACGACAGATAGTAGATCACGAGACGGACGATGATGTTTCTCAGCACGGGTTGTCTCCTGCTTCGTTAGAACATGTGGCCGGCGCGAACGTAGACACCTGTCAGATCGCGGCCTTTCATCACCGCAACACTGAAGGTCGTACGGCGTTCCAGGAACGAGAGCCACAGCCCGCCCCCGGTGCCGTTGTGCCAGTCATCGGCATCCCCCGGATCACCGGCGTAGAACACCCGGCCCACATCGGCGGCTCCGAACACCCCCAACTCACCGGGCACCAGGAGATTGATTCCCGCCAGCGCCAGCCGCAGCTCGGCATTCCCGTAAAGCGAGGCGTCCCCCGCAAAACGGTTCTTGCGCAAACCGCGCACGGGGCCCTCCCCCTGGCCCATTCCGACGCGGCCCGGGCCACCCACGAAGGCGCTCTCGAGGAAGGGATACTCTCCCCAGATCTTCTTTCCGCCCACTCTGAGGGCCAGCGTCGGATTGGTCGGGATGCGCGCCGTCAGGTACGTGCGCGCTTCTCCGTCCACGCTTCCGAAGGCCGATTCCACATCCCAGACCCCCGCGTATGCGGCTCCGGCAACCCGGGCGAAGAACCCCCGCGTGGCGTAGGCCGGACTGTCACGTCCGTCGTATTCGAACTCGCCACGGGCTCCGATCTGGCCGAAGGAGCCCGTACCGTAGAGCGGTTGATCCAGGGAACCGATGAAATGGTTCTCGTTTGCGCCCTCGGGTGTGTTCGACCACTTGACGATCGGCCCCAGAGTGATGCCAAGCTCCGAGCGGCGCGGTTCGGTCCCGTCCCCGGACTCGTCTCCATTCTGCCCTCCGGTCTGAAACTCGAGGGCCGGCGCGAAAACGAAGGTGCCCTGCCGCACCTTGTAGAAGGATGATGGATCGTCGAGCCGCAAGTCGTTCCCGAAACCCGTGAACCGGGTCACCTCGAGTCCCGAGTACTCGACGGCCAATCTCGCGTCGACCCGGGACCACGCATGGCGAAAAGTGCTTTCATACGACGCAAACGGCTTGTAGCCCTGTGTGGCCAGACCGACGGCGAGGGTATGCCGGGAGGCGAAGGGGTCCTTGCGAAACCCGAAGTGCGTCCGGCCATGGACCATCCGCACGAACACTCCCAGATCGGGGTCGGCCCAGACGGTCGGGTACGTTGCCGCTTCCCCGCCCCAGTCGAGTGCGTACCTGGCGGTGCTGGGACGCCGCGGCTGGGTCGTGGCCGGGGGACGCTGGTACGGACGTTCGTCGATGCGCGCGCCCTTTCCCTTCACGAACACGTTGTCCCCGCGATAGTCGTAAAAGCGGGTCCTCGAGGCGCCGGCGTCCGACGCGTTGGTGAACGTGTCGCTCCCGCCGCCGCCATCGATGCGGACGGTGATGCGGCCGTCCGCGCCCGAAACCTCCGCGCGGTCGTCCCCACCCCGCAGGTAGACGCGGACTTCCCTGGTTTCCTCGTGTCGGAAGGTCCGCTCGAACCAGGGCGGCTCCGCCTCTTCTCCGGAATCTCCAACGAGACCTATGCGAACGTGGAGGTCTCCGTTCGACAGGTGCTCGAAACCGGCGTATTCGTCCTCATCGGTCGCCTTGATTTCCACCTCGCGCGTGATCAGCTCGTAGTATCGAATGGCGTACTCCGGCAACGCGTCGCGCCTCTTCTTGAGCGCATCTTCGAGACTTTCGCCCACCCGATCGTAGTACGGCCCGGGCAGCCTTCGCACGGCGTCCTCGATGACGCCATCGACAAGCTTCGCGCGAAACGAATCGACGACCTCCTCCCAGGCAGACCTTTCGAGTTCGGCCAGGAGTTCGCGATCCAGCTCCCAGCCGTTGGTCGTCAGGCCCACCACGCTCGGATAGGCGTCCCTGAACCTGATGGCCCTCGGGACCATCGTGCGGACCAGCATCATGGCGACCCCGCCGTAGTAGATGAACGCCTGGTCGCGGTCCTCCGGTACCGGCAGCCAGGTGTGGCAGTCGCCGTCGGGGAACCGTGCCCACCGCCACTGTCCGGGATGACGGTCGCCGTCCCCGATGAGCAAGTCCATCAGTCTGGCCCTGAGAAACGCCCTGGCGTCCACGCGCTCGCAGGGGCTGTCCTCGAGGTCGTCCAACATGTTCTCCGTCCCGCTCACCTTCCGGGAGCCCGCGAATCCGGGCGCATCGTCCGGGCCTTCCGACGGATGCATCTGCAGCGAGCCGATGAGGCCGGCAAACTCCTTGCGGTACTCCCCGAGCCGGGGGTCATCCGGAATCACCGCGAGGGTGTGCTTCGAATGGAGGATGCCGGCGGCTTCCAGAAGCGGATCGACGACCAGCGCCCCGGTCGGCAGCAGCGCGCTGACCATGTCCTGGAGAACCTTGCCCACGACCGAGTTTCTGATACCGGGGGAGACCTTTTTCGTGGCGTCCTTGTCGAGGGAGCGGACCGCGTAGCGGATACCGTCCTTCCCCGTGAAGTGAAGAGAGACGGATTGCCCGTCTCCGCCGGTTCGAAGCGGCGTCAACCCACCCCCGACGCTGTCGAGATCGAGAACCGGAATCTCGATGGGGATGGTCCAGAGGTCCCTGTAGTTGTCCCCGTACAACCATCGGTGCAACGGGCCGGCGCGGAACCGTTCTCCGGGAATCACCAGGTGCGTCCTGGCACCCGGCGGCGGTATGGATCGCTGGATCAGGGGCCCGGCCGCCGGGGGATCCTGCTGAGGCGTGGCCACGGCTGGAGCCGCAAGGGCAAACACAGCGGCCGCCGCGATAGCTCGCCACGTTCGAACCGCGATGCGTGAAATCCGGTGAGCCTTCTGCATTGGCGACCTTGTCCGGGGGATGATCCTGCACAATCGGAGGCAACAGGATATGCCCGACGAGCATCGGTGGGCAAGCAAAAGGCACGCGTTGTCAAAACCTGCCAACGACAGCCGCCACCTTTCCGCCCAAGGAGCGAAGCAGAGCAACGGGAGACCGCGAATGCGCGGCTTGCCATCGAGGTTGACGGAGAGGACGGACAGCCTCGGATCAGAAGTCGTACTTCACCCTCACCAGCGCCAGCCTTCCCAGTTCCGGGGCGCCCACGAACTCCCGGTGCAGGTTGTTCAGCGCGTTGTACACCGTCACTTCGAGCCGCGTGTTCGGCTGGAAGGGTAGCTGGTAGCCGGCCGTCAGGTCCAGCACGTGGTACGTGTCCACCGGTCCCACGAAGACGCCCGACCGCATGTCGAAGCCTTCGGAGAAGCGCCAGCGCCCGTCGAGGTGGAGGCCGCGGGCGCGGTCCGTGAAGGCGACCGCCAGCGACCCCTTGTGGCTCGGGGCGTTGAGGGCGAGATCGTCCGGGCCGGGACAGTCGCCGTCGTCGTCGAAGTCGAAGCACTCGGTGCTCTGGAAGGAGTAGCCGGCGGTCAGGCTGACCCGGTCGGAGGCCAGAATCTGGGCGGAGAAGTCGGCTCCCCAGTAGTTGGCCGACCCGAAGTTGCGCGATGCCAGGAGCACATCGGGCGCTTCGACCTGGTCCGGGACGACGGTGCCCAAGGGCACGGCCGCCAGCCCGGCCGTCAGTTCCGCGACCTGTTCGGCCGTGACGACGCCCGCCTGTATCAGCGCGGCCAGACGGCTCGTCAGGAAGGCACCTGTGGTGGCCGGATCCAGGAAGACGTTCGGGGTTTCGACGCGGAGGGCACCGACGAAGTTCTCGACCCTGGCGTAGTACAGGTCGGCGGCGAGGCGGACGCGGTCCTGAATCAGTCCCTTGTAGCCGGTCTCGATGGTGTTGAACACCGTGGGCACGAGACGCGGCAGGTCGTCGGGGCCCGGGTCGAGCGGGAAGAGTTCACCTCCGTCCGGTTCCAGGGCGTTCAGGTTGAGACTCCGGAGAACCGTTCCCAGGGCGGGATCGCCGGGACGGCTCCCGGGTTCCAGGAGGAAGGACCGCAGTGCCTCCGGCGCAAACGCGGTGACCAGCGCATCCCAGAACAGGGCCGCGTTGGCGGGCAGTTGTCCCGGCATGAACGGGGAGCGCATGCAGAACTCCCCGAACCCGCCGTCGCACCGTTGCGCGAAGGTGAGGCCGGTCTCCGGTATCCCGAACGCGCGCAACGTGTACGCGATGCCCGGGGCGATCGGAAGCGTGCCCGTTGAAATGTCCAGGAAGAGGGCCGAGGTCCCGGGCGTGACGAAAGCCCGGTTGTAGGTAAGGCGCAGGTTCTGTCCATCCGAAGGACGGAAGACGAAGGCGGCCCGCGGCGAAACGTTCATTCTGCCGAGCCGGTTGTGGTTGTCGGCCCGGAGGGCGGTGACGAGATCGAAGCGCTCGGTCAGGCGCGATTCCGAATGAACGTAGACGCCGGCCTCGACCACCACGTCGTCGTCCTCGTTGCGCCCGTAGATCGTGCCTCCGGAGCGCGGCTCGGTACGTTGCCAGTCGACCCCGTAGGTGAAGGTCTGCCGCTCACCGAAGTCGCGCCCGTGCTGCAGCTGGGCCGCCATGGTGCGGGAGCGGTCCACGATGAGTTCGCCGCTGCGGAGAAGGTAGCTGTTGTCGCCCGAGTGCGTCTGGTTCAGGAAGAACTGCCCGAAGAGGCGGCCCCTGATCAGCCGCGCCTGCGCGTAGCGGTACTGCCAGTCGTGCGTCTGCGAGGAGCCGATGCTCGTGAGATTGATGCTGCTGAGCGAATTGTTGAGTCCGCCGGAGAGGATCAGTTCGCCGTCGCCGGCGAAACGGAAGTCCGTGCGAATGTCGGCGAAGTACCGCTCGTTGAGCGGATTGCGCACCCCGATGCGCGGATGCCCGGGGTTCTGCTCGCGGATTGCGGCCTCCACGGGGTCGGCATATTCCCAGTCGTTTCCGCGAAGGTACTGCCCGGAGACCTTCAGGCCGAACCGTTCCGAGACCCGGTGCGCACTGCGGAGCAGGAACTGGTAGACGGAGCGCTCGCCCCCCGCCAGCGAAATCGTGCTGCCGGGCCTGTCGATCGGCGACCAGGTAATGATGTGCATGACGCCCTCGGCCGCGTTGGGGCCGTAGAGCGCCGCGCCCGGGCCGCGCGCCAGCTCGATTCGCTCGATGTCCATGTCGGTGGTGGGGATCATGTTGATGGCGTTGATCCTCAGCGCGGGGATGCGGGCGTAGCGGTTGTCGACGATGCTGAGAAGACGCCCCGAGGCGACGTTGTTGAAGCCCCGCACGACGGCGTAGCTCTGGGTGATTCCGGTCGTCGCGAGGTCGACTCCGGGGAGGGTGCGGATGTGGTCGGCGGGGGTGCGCGCGACCATGCGCGAGATCTGCTCGCCGGTGAGGGTGGAGATGGAGGCCGGGGCGTCGAGTTCCTTCTCTTCGCGGCGCGACACGGTGACGACCAGCTGGTTGAGGACCAGCGCGCGGGAGCGGAGCTGGATGGTGACCGGGACCGTGGCCCCGGCCTCGACGCTAACGCCGTCGGTGCGCGAGGTCTCGTAGCCGATCCGGGTGACCACGATGGAATGGGTGCCGGCCGGGACGGAGACGCGGAACCGGCCGGACGCGTCGGTCGCCGTGCGGGCGCCCTCCTGTCCCAGTATCTCGATGGCGGCGTCGGCGACGGGGGCGGCGGTTTCCAGGTCGGTAACCGTTCCGGTGATGATTCCCTGTTGGGCGGCCGTGGTGGTGGCGGCAACGGGTGACAGGAAAAGGGCAAGGAGGATTCCGGCAAACGCCTGCATTCTGGACATCGCGGGGTCCTTCCGGGGTTCGGGGAAAAGTGCCGCAAATTCTGCTCCCGCATAGAGTAGGGGGCAGTGGGCGTGATCGCCAGAGAAGGACGGCCCGGCGCGCCTGGCCGTGCCGCTTCACTGCCTTGGATCGTTCGCACTGTAATGCATACTTTACATTATGTAATGTATAGTATACATTGTTAGTTTGAGCGGGTCCTCGCGAAACAGCTGTCGTGTCCGAGGGTCCGAACCGGTCGGTCGCGCGGGTGGGTGACGTTCGCCCCGCTTCCTTGACTCCCGGCCATGTACTGGCGAGCATGCCAGGCGAGAGGCGTCCGCGGCGGGCGTCGACGGGTCGATCCCACAGGAAGAACGACATGAACAAACGCATCGCTTCGTGGACCCTGGCGTGCTGTGCCCTGCTGTGCGTCACGGCCTGCGCACCGGGAGATGAAGAAGTAGCGGACGAAGCCCCCGCCGACCCCGCCGCCATCGCGGATCCGGCGGCGGGCGGCGCCCTCCCCAACCCGGCCACGGAGGTCGTCACCGACTGGGCGGACCTGCCCGACGGCCGCGAATGGGGCTCCACCGCAGGCGTCGACATCGACCCAACCG
The DNA here is from genome assembly GCA_028874995.1 of Gemmatimonadota bacterium. Classification (GTDB taxonomy): domain Bacteria; phylum Gemmatimonadota; class Gemmatimonadetes; order Longimicrobiales; family Gaopeijiaceae; genus Bin94. The sequence continues at coordinate 12,533 of JAPPGM010000132.1, forward strand.
ATGGGCACATCTGGGCGTATGACCGCTGCGGCGGCGTGGGGCTGGCGGGGGGCTGCGACGAGAACCAGGTCGATCCGGTCTTCAAGTTCCACCGCGAGACCGGGGAGATCCTGGCCAGCTTCGGCGCGGGGCTCTTCGTGCTGCCGCACGGCATCCACGTCGACGCGGACGGCAACGTGTGGATCACCGACTCGATGGGTAACTCGGATGGGACAAAAGGCCACCAGGTTATCAAGTTCAGCCCGGAGGGGGCGGTGCTGCTCACGCTGGGGCAGCCGGGTGTCAGCGGAAGCGAGCCCGGACTCCTCAACGAGCCGTGCGACGTGATCACCGCCGCCAACGGCGACATCTTCGTCTCGGACGGGCACAGCGGGCAGAATGCCAACCCTGCCGAGGGGTCGACCGGGAGGATCATCAAGTACTCGCCGGAGGGCGCGTACATCATGGAGTGGGGGCGGATCGGCGACGGCCCGGGCGAGTTCCGGACGCCTCACGGGATGGCCTTCGATTCGCAGGGCCGACTCTTCGTGGCCGACCGGGGCAACCACCGGATCCAGATCTTCGACCAGGACGGCAACCACCTGGACTCGTACTACCAGTTCAGCCGCATCAGCGGGCTCTTCATCGACGGCGACGACAACCTCTACGCGATAGACTCCGAATCGAACCCGCGGAGTCACGACGGATGGATGACCGGGATCCGCATCGGCCACGTGTCCGAGGACCGGGTCACCGCGTTCATCCCGCCGCACGCGGTCTCCGAGGAGCGGCCCCATGGGTACGCCGGGGAAGGTGTGGCGGTGGACGGGGACGGCAACGTGTACGCCGCGGAAGGGCCGATCTCGCTGGCCGCGGCCGGGGGCGGGCTGACGAAGTATGTGGTGTCGGGGAACTGAGCCGCCGGCTTCGCCCGGCTGAAACCGCGGAGAGTCCATTCCATTGGGACAGACGCTTCTGCAAAAAGCCTGGGACCTGCACACGGTCCGCACGCTGCCCTCCGGCCAGACGCAGCTCTTCATCGGCCTGCACATGATCCACGAGGTGACCTCGCCGCAGGCCTTCGACATGCTCCGGCGGCGCGGGGTTGGGGTGGCCTTTCCGGAACGGACCTTCGCCACCGTCGACCACATCGTCCCGACGCTCGACCAGCGCCGCCCCTTCGCCGACGACCTCGCCGAGCAGATGATGGCCGCGCTGGAGCGCAACTGCGACGTGTTCGGAATCCGGATCGCGGGACTGGACAGCGACCGGCAGGGGATCGTGCACGTGATCGGGCCCGAACTGGGTCTCACGCAGCCGGGCATGACCATAGCGTGCGGGGACAGCCACACCTCCACGCATGGCGCCTTCGGGGCGGTCGCGTTCGGGATCGGGACGTCCCAGGTGCGGGATGTGCTGGCGTCCCAGTGCCTGGCGATCGCGCCGCTCAAGGTGCGCAGGATCTCGGTCTCGGGTAAACTTGGCCCGGGTGTCTACGCGAAGGACGTGATTCTCGAGATCATCGCGCGGCTGGGTGTGCGGGGCGGGGTGGGCTACGCCTACGAATACGGCGGCGAGGCGGTCGGCCGGATGACCATGGACGAGCGCATGACGATCTGCAACATGTCCATCGAGGGCGGCGCGCGGATCGGGTACGTCAACCCCGACGAGACCACCTTCGCGTACCTGAAGGGGCGACCGTTCGCGCCGGAGGGCGACTCGTTCGAGAGGGCGAAGCGGTGGTGGCGGTCGATGGCCTCGGACCCCGGCGCGGTCTACGACGATGTCGTCGAGATCGACGGGCGCGCGATCGAGCCGCGGGTGACCTGGGGGATCAATCCGGGCCAGTCGGTGGGAGTTTCGGAGACGGTGCCGGATCCGGCAAGCTCGGGCTCTGCCGCCGATGCCGGTGCGATCGGCGAGGCCCTGGACTTCATGGGCCTGGACGCCGGAGCCCCGCTCGCGGGAACCCGGGTGGATGTGGCATTCATCGGATCGTGCACCAACGGGCGGCTCTCGGACCTCCGGGAGGCGGCGCGGGTGGTGGGCGGGGACCGGGTCGCACCGCATGTTAGGGCGCTGGTGGTGCCCGGTTCGGTGAAGGTGCGCCAGGCCGCCGAGGCGGAAGGGCTTGACGAGGTGTTCCGCTCGGCCGGGTTCGAGTGGCGGGGGGCGGGCTGTTCGATGTGCCTGGCCATGAACCCGGACCGCCTCAACGGCCGCGAGGTCTGCGCATCGTCGTCGAACCGCAACTTCAAGGGGCGCCAGGGGAGTCCCACCGGGCGCACGCTGCTGATGAGCCCCGCCATGGTTGCCGCCGCCGCGGTCGCGGGCGAGGTCACCGACGTCAGGACGATGCTGTGAGCACGGTGAGACCGATCGACCGTGTCGAGGGCACGGCGATTCCGTTGCGGGGCGACAACATCGATACCGACCGAATCATCCCGGCCCGCTTCCTGAAGGCGATCACCTTCAGCGGGCTCGGCAACCACGTCTTCGCGGACGACCGCCGGTCGATGCCGGGCCATCCATTCGCCGACCCGGTCTACTCCGGCGCGAACGTCCTGCTCGTCAACGAGAACTTCGGATCCGGTTCCTCGCGCGAGCACGCGCCCCAGGCACTCATGCGGTGGGGAATCGGCGCTTGCGTGGGACAGTCGTTCTCGGAGATCTTTCTGGCGAACGCGACCACCATCGGCCTGCCCTGCCTGACGGCGGCCCGGGCTGATATCGAGTCGCTCATCAGGACGGTCGAGGAAGAGCCCGCGACCCCGATGGTCGTGAGCGTCCACACTCTGTCGCTCACGACGAAGGGGCACACCGTCGGACTTCGCCTGCCGTCCGCAATCCGCGACGCCTTCCTCACCGGGCAGTGGGACGCCACGGGCCTGCTGTTGCAACGGTTCGAGAACGTGCACCAGGTGGCGTCGCGACTTCCATACCTTACTGGTTTCTAGGCAGCGACGCCCTCGCGCTGCATCCCCCCACCCAACCCCGCTGGAGTATCCGATGGCCACAGACCGACTGTTCATTTTCGACACCACGCTTCGCGACGGCGAACAAGCCCCGGGTTTCTCGCTCCGTACCGAGCAGAAGCTTCGACTTGCCCGCCAGCTCGAGGCGCTCGGAGTCGATATCATGGAAGTCGGTTTTCCGGTCGCCTCGGAGGACGACTCGCGCGCGGTCAAGCTGATCGCAGGGGAGGTGCGGGAGCCGGTGATCGCCGCGCTGGGGCGTTGCGTCCCGGGCGACATCGATCTCGTGGGGGAACTGGTGCGGCACGCGGCGCGGCCACGGATCCATACCTTTATCGCCACCTCCGACCTGCACCTCGAACACAAGCTGCGGATGAGCCGCGAGGAGTGCCTGCGGGCAGTTGCGTCCTGCGTCGCCCAGGCGCGCAACTACACCGACGACGTGGAGTTCTCGGCCGAGGACGCGATCCGCAGCGACATGGACTTCCTGTGCCGGGTTGTCGATACGGCCATCGCGGCCGGTGCGACCACCATCAACCTGCCGGATACCGTCGGCTACTCGGTCCCGAGCGAGATCGCGGTGTTCTTCAGGACCGTGATGGGCAGGGTGAGCGACGCCGACGGCGTGGTCTTCAGCGCTCACTGTCACGACGACCTGGGGCTCGCGGTCGCGAATTCGCTGGCTGCGGTTCTGGCCGGCGTACGGCAGCTGGAGTGCACGATCAACGGGATCGGCGAGCGCGCCGGCAACGCGTCACTCGAGGAGATCGTGATGGCGACGCGGGTACGGCGCGATCTCCTGCCCTTCGAAACGGGTATCGACACGGCCCGGCTCTACCGCACCAGCCGACTCCTGACCGAACTGACCGGCGAGCCGGTGCAGGCCAACAAGGCCATCGTGGGCCGCAACGCCTTCGCGCACGAGGCCGGCATTCACCAGCACGGCATGCTCCAGGACCGCCGCACCTACGAGATCATGCGGCCCGAGGACGTGGGGGTGCAGTCGACGCTGGTTCTGGGGAAGCACTCGGGGCGCCACGCCGTCGCCAAGCGGTGCGAGGAGCTGGGCTACGAATTGAGCCGGTCCGAGCTCGACCGGGTGTACCGCAAGGTCATTGCGCTGGCCGACCGGGGGAAGGCGGCGGCGGACCGCGAGCTGGCGGAGATCGTGCGGCGGACGCGGCCGGACTAGCACCCCGTGCAATACCTTCCCGGTCCCCGGCGGCGCTATCCGCGCGCTGGTAACGCCAAGCACAGTGGGAAAGTCCGGAGGCGCTTTCAGTTGTGAAACTCCATGCCGGACAGTACTTTGGGGGCCATGCTGACGCGCCGATCGCTCCTGCGCTCCGGGGTCGCCGTGCTGGCCGCCGTTCCCTGGGCAAAGCCGCTCGACGCTACCTCCCTGCCGGCCAGCCGGAGCCGCCGCGAAGCCGTCACGCAGGACGGTGAAATCCTGCTCGGCGTGTCCGCCGCTTTCTCCGGCCCGTCCCGCGGGCTCGGCACGGAGCTGTATCGCGGCGCAATGGCCTATTTCAGCCACGTCAATGACAATGGGGGAGTGAACGGTCGCCGCATCGTCCTCAAGGTCTACGACGACGGCTATCAGCCCGATGCGTGCGTCGCCAACACCCTCCGGCTCATGCAGGACGACAACGTTTTCCTGCTCTTCGGGTACGTCGGCACCCCGACCGTCACCCGGGTGCTGCCTCTGCTGAAGAGGTTTCGCGACCGGCAGGTCTATCTCTTCTTCCCCTTCACCGGCGCTGAGCCGCAGCGCGAACCTCCCTACCGTGACTTCGCCTTCAACCTGCGGGCCTCCTACCGGCAGGAGACGGCCGGCCTGGTCGACAACTTCGTCCGGATCGGACGCCGGCGAGTAGCGGTCTTCTATCAGATCGACGCGTATGGGCGCAGCGGCTGGGCCGGAGTACGGGAGGCGTTGGCGCGGCACGGAGAAAAGATCGTGGGCGAAGCCACCTACGCGCGCGGCACGCCGTTCACCACGAGCATGAGGCCACAGGTGGAGATCTTGAAGGGTGGTTCGCCCGATGCCGTGATCTGCATCGGCGCCTACGCCGCGTGCGCCGCCTTCGCCCGCGATGCCGTCGAACGCGGGCTGCATGTTCCGGTGGCGAACCTGTCGTTCGTGGGAAGCGAAAACCTGCAGCGGATCCTGCGCGAGAGACGCAGGGATCCGGATTCGTACACCCGGTTCCTGGTCAATTCGCAGGTCGTGCCCGCCTACGACGACGCCACCTTCCCGGCCGTGAACGAGTACCATCGGCTGATGTTTCAGTACGACCCGCAGCTGCCCGGGGATCTGGAAAAACTCACCGAGGGTGAACCGTATCAACCCCTTGCCCGCGGCTTCGTCAGCCTGGAAGGGTTTCTCAACGCGAAGCTGATGACGGAAATCCTGCGGCGTCTGGGCAGGCGCATGGACAAATCCCGGCTGGAGCAGGCGGTTTTCACCGTGCGCAACTTCCCCCTGGGAATCGACCAGCCCGTGTCCTTCGGACCCAACCGAAGACAGGGGATGCAGAGAGTCTACTACACCGTGGCCGACGGCAACCACTTCGAGATGCTGTACGACTGGGAAGCCAAGTTCGGCGTGTCATGAAAACGCGGCACCGGCGGCTCCCGAGGGCGACATCCGTAGCACGAGAGGGATTTCAGATGGTCGGAAGAGCAGCAGTCATCGCAGTATTCCTCGCACTCGCGCAAGCCGGCTCCGCCGCCGCGCAGGGAAGCCTGCGGGGAACGGTCACCGCGGCGGGCACGGGCAGTGCCATCGCGGGAGCACAGGTCAGCCTGGCGGGCACCGGGGCCTTCACCGGTCCCGGGGGCACCTACGAAGTCGGCGGGATCCCGGAGGGAATCCACGAAGTGACGGTGATGCTGATCGGTTACGAAACCCAGCGGCGTCAGGTGATCATTGTGGACGGCCAGCCCACCACGCTGAACGTGACGCTCACCCGGACGACGCTTGAACTCGGCAGTCTGGTCGCTGTCGGAAGCCGGCGAGTGCGGCCCCGAACGGTGACCGAGTCTCCCGTTCCGGTCGACGTGATTCCACCCCGCGAGATCGTACGGCAGGGAGACGTCGACTTCGTGAACGTGATACGCAACGTGGTGCCGTCATTCAACGTGAACATCCAGCCGATCAGCGATGCGGCCACCTTCGTGCGGCCGGCGAACCTGCGCGGCCTCGCGCCCGACCACACCCTGGTGCTCGTCAACGGCAAGCGGCGCCACCGCGCGGCGGTCATCACCTGGTACGGCAACGGACTGGCCGACGGCTCCCAG
>JAPPGM010000132.1:18844-55006 GCA_028874995.1 Gemmatimonadota bacterium
CTGCCGCTCGGCGAGACCGGCTTCCTGAACCTGACCGGCGAGTACGGCAACACCTACCCCACCGACCGCAGCACGCAGCGCAACGACGCGATCGCGCTGATCAATGCGGGCAACGAGCACGTGCGGGCACCCGCGCAGGTCTGGGGCTCTCCCCAGGTCCACGACGAGATCAAGCTGTGGGCCAACATGGGCTACTTCCTCAACGACGACATGCAGTTCTACTCCCACGGCAACTTCGTGAGGAAGCGGGTCGAGGGGGGCTTCTACTTCCGCAACCCGGGGACGCGCAGCGGCGTCTTCGGCACCCGGAACGCCGACGGCCGGCGGATCCTCCTGGTGGGCGATATGCTGGACGCGGCTGACGGCGTGCTGGACGGGTCGGCGGGCTGCCCCGAAGTACCCGTCACCGACGACGGTGTGGTGCTCGACCAGGCGGCGTTCAGCCATGTCATGAACGACCCCGACTGCTTCAGCTTCCGAAAGCTGTTTCCGGGGGGGTTCACTCCGCAGTTCGGCTCGAATGTCCTGGACGCGTCAGCGGTGGCGGGCCTCGAGGGTACCCGCGGCGACCTGAGGTGGGACGCCAGCGCAAGCTGGGGCAAGTCCAAGATGGACTTCTACATGTACAACACGGTCAACGCCTCGCTGGGGCCGAACCAGCCGTGCGCGGACGACAGCCGGGACATTTCCTTTGTCGTGCCGGATCAGCCCTGCACCCCGTGGTTCAATCCGGGGATCTACGACCAGCAGGAGACCAATTTCAATTTGGACCTCTCCTATGCGCAGAGCGACATGGTCAACATCGCGGGTGGCGCCGAGTTCCGTAACGAGCGCTTCGAGATCGTCGAAGGCAGTGAGGAATCGTGGACGGAGGGTCCGCTCGCCACCCAGGGCTTCACCCCGGGCTCGAACGGCTTCACCGGGTTCGGGCCGCTCACGGACGGAGAGTGGAACCGGAACAACTTCGCGGGCTATGTCGATGTCGAGTTCAGCGATCCCGACGGGGCCTGGCTGCTGGATGTGGCCGGCCGCGTCGAGCGGTTCTCCGACTTCGGCATGACCGCGAACGGGAAGTTCGCGGCCCGCGTCAGTGTTTCGGAACAGCTGGGACTGCGAGCCAGCGCAAGCACCGGTTTCCGGGCACCCACGCCCGGACAGCAGAACGCCTTCAACATCTCGACGATCTACGATCCCGAGATCATGGACCTGACGAACAACGGGACCATTCCGTCTACGGATCCACTTGCCCTGGAGTATGAAGGCAAACCACTCGAGCCGGAGAAATCCCTCAACCTGGCCTTGGGTGCGGTGTACGAGAGCGGATCGTTCAGCTTCTCGACCGATTTCTTCATGATCAACGTATCGGACCGCCTCACGACCAGCAGGAACTTCGAACTCAGCCCCGCGGACATCGAACGGCTGGTCGCGTCCGGCATCATTCGGGAGGGTGGCGTGCTCAAGCGATTCCGCTTCTTCATCAACGACTTTGCGACGCGCACCATGGGGATCGACCTGGTGGGCGCGTATGAAATCAGACGAGCAACCGGTGCCTCCACGATCCTGAGCAGCGCGTGGAACTGGACCCGGACCACCGTAACGGACTTCAACAGCAGTACGCTCACCGATCACCGGATTCGGATCCTTCAGAACGGACTCCCCGGCGTGCGTGGCAACCTTGCGGCGGATCACGCCTTCGCCGGCGGATCGCGCCTCCTGTTGCGGGGCAGCTACTGGAGCGGCTACTTCGACGGCGAGCAGCCGTACTACGAGTCCGATCCCGAACGGACGATCGACTACCCGGCCCGCATCCTCTTCGATGTGGAGGCGTCCCGCCCGTTCGCCGAACGCTGGACGGTCGCAATCGGCGCGCAGAACGCCCTCAACACCTACCCGGAAGAGTATCCGGGCGCGGCGGCGGGCGTCGGCAACCGCTTCGGCCAGTTCACGCCCTTCGGGTTCAACGGCGGCTACTACTACACGCGAGTGAGCTACGGCTGGTAGGCGGGGCGCCCCGGATCCACCGGCGGATGGCATGCGGACAAACCGAGGAGAGAACACTGCCGAACGGCGAACTTGAGCGGGCACGCGAACTCGTCGGCGGGGCCGAGAGGGTGGTGGCCATCACCGGCGCCGGAATCTCGGCCGAGTCGGGGGTGCCGACCTTCCGCGACGCGGGGGGATTGTGGCGCAGCTACCGGCCGGAGGAGCTCGCCACAATCGGGGCCTTCGAGCGCGATCCCCGGACCGTCTGGGAGTGGTATGCCTGGCGGCGCGGCTTCGTGGCCGCGTGCGAACCCAACGATGGCCACCGCGCGCTGGCCCGGTTCTTCCTGCGCCGGGGCCAGGCCGGGATCGTGACCCAGAACGTGGACGGGCTCCATACCCGCGCCGCCCTCGAAGAGGCGGGGGACCGGCCGGCCGACGCCGCGCTGCCGATCGAGATTCACGGCGCGATCGCGCGCGACCGCTGCAACCGGTGCGGCCTCCGCGCAGAGGCCGAGCGGCTGGGCGACTCGCTGCCCCGCTGCGCGGAGTGCGGCGGGATGCGCCGGCCCGACGTGGTGCTCTTCGGCGAAATGCTCGACAGCGAGCTGCTCGCCCGCGCCCACTCGTTGGCCGAGCGCGCCGACGCGTGTCTGGTGATCGGGACCAGCGCAGTGGTCTATCCGGCCGCGGGGATTCCGCTGGCAACGCTGCACGGTGGCGGCAGTGTCATAGAGGTCAACACGGAGAGGACCGAGCTGACGGGCGCGGCCACGGTGGCGGTGAGGGGGGCGGCGGGGGTGGTGCTCCCGGCGTTGCTGGAGTGACGCGATTCCGTTCGTGAATGAACCGACACGGACAACTGGAGTTGTCATTCTGTAAACCGCGGTTCACATTCCTGCTTGGAACCTGCACGGCAGACCCTCAGCGGGGCACAGGGGATATGACCAGACTTCGCTCGTTTTGCGGCACGGCACCCGCGCAAGATCGGGGACGGGGTTCGGCCGGGATCCGCACGGCTCCATCCACGAACCGTCGGAGGTGGGCAATCATCCTCGTCATATCGAATCTCGCCCCTCCCATCCACCAGGAAAGCGTCCTCTTCCTCTGGGGCGGCGTCGACGCGGAGGGCACTCCACACCTCGACCCGGCGTTCGTCCTCGATGCGCCGGCCTCCCTCCCGCGTGCCGACGGCGCACACGGGATCACCGGACGCGCCGCGGATGGCACCGAGCTGTTCTCCCTGAGCTTCAGGATGCCCGTGATCGCCGACGGCGACGGCAGCTCGTCGTTCGTGTTTGCGGTTCCCGTGGAAGAGGGGTGGGCCGACGCGCTCGCAAGCATCACACTGTCCGGCCCGGGCGGGTCGTTCACCCTGGACAGGAACACCGACCGGCCGATGGCGATTCTGCGCAACCCCGAGTCGGGTCAGATCCGGCAGATCATGCGCGATCTTCCTCGCGGTCCCGCGGGGAGAGAGGCGGCGGAACGGGCCGGGACGGAAACGGGGTTCGAGGTTCTCTTCAGCCGCGGGATTCCCGACCCGGCGGACTGGAAGCGATAGTCAGCAGGGCATCGGTGCCGGTGCGCGGCCCCGAGTAGAATCCCACTCCTTGTCAGCCCGGCGCCTCAACGCTCTCGGTGGTCGACTGTATCCACGGACTGCCAGGTCTCGACCCCGAGTGTCGCGCTCTCGACCACGCGCGCGCACGACCACGCGTGCGACCACGCGCTTCTTGATCGCGGGCGGAGTCTTCGTTCTCTTGCAGGGTTGGCAGTCCTCCCCGTCACCCTTCGCACCGGCATCCCGGATGCCCCAATGGAACAGACCTACTTCCGGAAGGGCTTCGGCCTCAAGACCCAGGTCCAACCGGTTATCGACGCCGAGTACCACTCGCGGCTGGTGGATCGCATTCGTGGTCGCGGGTATACAGATGTCTTCGGCGACGTAACGATCCGCCTGGCTCAGGAGTTCGGCTTCTGCTACGGCGTCGATCGGGCCATCGACTACGCCTACGAAACCGTGCGCAAGTTTCCCGACAAGCGGACCTATCTGGTGGGGGAGATCATCCACAACCCTCATGTGAACCAGCGGATGCGCGAGATTGGCATCCGCTTCATCCACGCGTCCGACGACGGGGGTTTCGATTTCTCGCATCTGACGTCCGACGATGTCGTCCTGATTCCCGCCTTCGGGGTCACGCGCCGCGACTTCCACACGCTGCGCGGGGTCGGTTGCGTACTGGTCGACACGACATGCGGCTCGGTGCTGAACGTGTGGAAGCGGGTCGAGAGCTACGCGCGTGACGGTTTCACCGCGGTCATCCACGGCAAGTACACGCACGAGGAGTCGCGAGCGACCGCGTCCCGGGTGACCCGGTACGATGGAGGCAAGTACCTGATCGTGCGCGACATGGAAGAGGCCGGGATCGTGTGCGACTTCATCGCCCGCCGCGCCGGGCGCCTGTCGGCGGAGGAGTTCGTGGAGCACTTCCGCGACAAGGCCACCCCCGGGTTCGACCCGCAGAAGGATCTCGGCAGGGTCGGCGTGGCGAACCAGACCACCATGCTGGCCAACGAGTCGCTCGCCATCGCCGCGAGGATTCGGGCAGCGATGGCGGCGGGAAACGGAGAGCAATACGCCTCGGAGTGGTTCCGCTCCTTCGATACCATCTGCTCGGCCACACAGGAGAGGCAGGATGCGGTGGAAGCGATGATGGCCCGGCCGCCGGACATCATGATCGTGGTGGGCGGCTACAACTCGTCAAACACGAATCACCTGGCGAGCATGTGCCGTGACCACACCGTGACCTACCACATCGCGGACGCGGCGTGCATCGACGAGGGGACGGGCGCGGTGCGCCACAAACCGGAACTCGATCCGCACGCGCCCGAGGTGATTGCGCGCGACTGGCTCCCCGAGGGACCCTTCGAACTTGGAATAACGGCGGGCGCCTCGACCCCGAACAACAAGATCGGAGAGACGCTGGCGCGCCTTCTCGCGATCCGCGGTGTACTCTTCCGGGCGGTCGCGCCTGAAGCTGCCGAAGTGGACGGCGACATTGCCCGCGGTCCGGACGGCTCCCGTCTCGCAGGAAGCGGGCAGGTGGCCCTTGACCCCTGAGGAGACGGATCAGCCGAACGCAACCGGCGGTCGCGCCGGGCCAATCGCCTTCATGGCCCGAAACAGCGTGGCGGCGAACGTTCTCATGGTGTTTCTGGTCCTCGCGGGTCTCGCGGCAGCGAGGAACCTGGTTCAGGAGATTCTCCCTGAACTGTCCCTGGACCAGGTCCAGATCCTGGTCGTGTACCCCGGCGCGACCCCCGGCGAGATCGAGGAATCGGTCGTCACAAAGATCGAGGAGCAGATCCGGGGGGTGGAGGGCCTGGACCGGCTGGTAGCGACCGCCTCCGAGGGTCTCGGGTCCGTCGTCGCGGAGTTCAAATCGGGGGTCGACATCGATCGCGCGATCAGCGAAGTCAAGGCCGAGGTCGACCGCATCATCACCTTCCCCGAGGGGGCGGAGCGGCCTCAGGTGCGCGAGATCACGAGCCGGCAGAACGTGATCCGCCTGCTGGTTCATGGTGACGTCTCCGAGCGCACCCTCAAGGAATTGGCGTACGACATCGAGGAGGGAATCTCGTCCCTTCCCGAGGTGTCGCTGGCGGAAGTCAGCGGTGCCCGTCCGTACGAGGTTTCCATCGAGGTGCCGGTGAGCCGGCTGCGGGCCCTGGGCCTCACGCTCGAGGATGTCGCCCTGGCCGTGCGGCAGGGTTCGATGGAACTGTCGGCCGGCAGGATCTCCACCGGCGATGAGGAGATCCTCGTCCGTACCCTGGGCAGGAACTACGACCAGGGCGATTTCGAGGACATCATCGTCCTGACCCGGCCGGACGGAACGTCGATCCGCCTTAGCGAGATCGCGACCGTGCGAGACGGGTTCGCGGACACCGATCTCAGCGTGCGCTACAACGGACGGCGAGCGGTTGGTATCGATGTATTCCGGGCCTCGAACGAGAAGGTCCTCGAAATCGCGGAGGCCGTCAGGGAGTATCTCGAAAGCGAGGTTCTGCCCGCCCTGCCACCCGGGGTCGGCGTCGAGATCTGGAAGGACGACTCGGTCGAGGTGTCGGGCAGGCTCGGACTGATGATCGAGAACGCGTTGCTGGGGTTGGCGCTCGTGCTCGCGGCCCTCACCCTGTTTCTCGAGGTGCGCCTCGCACTGTGGGTGGCCGTGGGCTTGGCGGTCTCGTTCATCGGGACCTTCCTGTTCATGGGGTTTCTGGGCGTCTCGGTCAACATGTTCTCGCTGATGGCGCTCGTTCTCGCGCTCGGGATCGTCGTGGACGACGCGATCGTCGTTGGGGAAAGCGTATTCACCCAACGGGAACGCGGCGTTGGCGGCGTCGCCGCGGCGATCCAGGGGACCCGGCGGGTCAGTTCGCCGGTCATCTTCTCGGTGCTCACCACGGCGACGGCGTTCGCCGCGCTCCTGCCCGCGCCCGGGCCGCAGGGCGAACTAGGCCGCCCGATTCCACTGGTGGTGATCACGGTCCTCCTGATTTCCCTGGTGGAGTCCCTTCTAGTGCTGCCGAACCACCTGTCCCACCTGCCCGCTCCGGGCGCCTCGCGCGAGGGTCGGCTGTCGCGGCGGCTCACCCGTGTCCGAGGACGGGTGGATGTCCTGTTGAAGCGGGTCGTGGATGGCCCGCTGGACCGTGGACTGCGGCTGGCGGTCGACCAACCCGCCATCGTGCTGGCCTCCGCAGCCGGACTGCTCGTGCTCACACTGGCGGCCGTCAACGCGGGCGTGGTCCCGAACCAGTTCCTGACCCCCATCGAGGGTGAAGTCGTATCCGCCAATCTGGAGATGCCGGTCGGGACGCCCGGAGAGCGGACATCGGCGGTCGCAGCGCAGTTGGAGGCCGCGGGGCATCGCGCCGTTCAGCGCATCTCACGCGAGCGGGACGCGGATGCGGACCCCCTGGAGGTCGGCGTCTCGCTGACCGTCGGCCGGCCGGCGGAACTCTTCGACCCGCTGGGGGGCAACGCCCTTGAAGCGGCGCGGGGCCACCTCGGCGCCGTTCAGTTCAAACTCATCGGCTGGGAACGCCACGACATCGCCCCATCCACCTTCGAGCGGGTTTGGCGGGAAGAGGTCGGACCTCTCCCAGGCGTGAGATCGCTGTCGATTTCCTCGAACCTGATCACGCTCGGACTTCCGGTTCACTTCGAGCTTTCGCATCCGGACCCCGAACGGCTCGCCGAGATCGCGGACGAGTTCGTCACCGAGCTGAACGGCATCGACGGCGTCTTCGACGTGCGCAGCAACCTCGACGAGGGGTTTCGGGAATTGCAGCTGAAGCTGAAGCCGGCGGCCCGTACGCTGAATCTGACGGTAGGCCATCTGGCGTCGCAGGTTCGCTCCGCCTTCTTCGGAGCCGAGGCCCTCCGGGTGCAGCGCGGGCGCGAAGACGTGGGCGTTTATGTGCGCCTGCCCGAAGAGGAACGCAATTCCGCCGCCGATGTGGAACGATACCTGGTGCGCACGTCCGGCGGCGAGGTTCCGCTGGGTCAGGTGGCGTCGGCCGGCTTCGCACGGTCCGCGGCCACCATCCACCGGATGGACGGGCGCCGCGCCGTCACGGTCACCGCGGATGTGGATCCGGTGATCGCGACCGGCCAGCAGGTCAACCGGAGCCTCGAGGAGGGGATCCTCGAACGACTGTCTGCCCAGGACGGGCTCTTCGAGTACACCTTCGGCGGCCAGCGCAAGCAGCAGGAGCAGGCCAATGCCGATCTGGGCCGCTCGCTCTTCCTGGCCCTCCTGGTCATGTACGCGCTGATGGCGATTCCCTTCGGTTCCTACACCCAGCCCCTGATCATCCTGGCCGCAGTCCCGCTGGGCGCGATCGGCGCGGTCGCGGGGCACATGCTTCTCGGGCTGAGCCTCGGCATCTGGTCGATGTACGGACTGATCGGCGTGAGCGGCGTTGTGGTCAACGACTCGCTGATGATGATCAAGTTCGTCAACGACCTGAGGGGGTCCGGGATGCCCACCCGCGACGCGATCATCACGGGGGCGAAGGACCGCTTCCGGGCCATTCTGCTGACTTCCGTCACGACGTTCGTGGGTGTCGCCCCGCTGGTATTCGAGACCAGCACCCACGCTCAGCACCTCGTGCCGCTGGCCGCCTCGGTAGGATTCGGAGTGCTCATAGCCACCGCCCTTCTGATGCTGGTGGTGCCGGCTCTGCTGGCGGTGCAGTCCGCGGTGAGGGCCGGGAGGCGAAAGGCGCCCTGAGCAGCCCGCGGACAGACTCCCCCCGGCATTCGACCGGCGATGCATCCGCGCCGGATCGCTTTGCTCACCGTCTTACAATGTAATGCTTACTTTCCATTATGGAAAGTGAAGTATACATTGGCCCCTCGCAGGACTGATGCTACCACTCCGCCGACTCCTCGTCGTACAGGGCTGTCGGCAGACGGTACGAGAATTTGGCCGCGTCAAAACTCGCGAAGTCCATCAAGGAGACGAACCGGTCCAGCTTCCCTCTGGTTCCGACGCGGGGAAGCACTTTTCCGACGATCCTGCGGAGCCGGTGCTTGAACCGCATGGCCGGAACCACTTTTCGCTTCTGGCGCGGAAACATGAAAGTGTCCGCGAGTTCCTCACCGATCAGTTCACGCGACGCCTGGGTCACGACGCGCGCCATCTCCCTGCGCTCGGCGGGTTTGCTGACTCCGATGATCACCGGGGCGCTTTCCACGAGGCTGTTGGCCATGATGATCGCGTCATAGTCCGCAGGGGGTTCGCACAGCGAACCGATTTCGAACGCGTGGCATGCCGACGCTTCGTCGTCGAAGAGGATCTCCTCGGGGATGCCCATCAGCAGTCCCGTGTAGCGCCAGACGTGGATGTAGGCTTCCCGCTCCTCCTTGCTGAAGTCGCCCCCCAGCGTTGCCACATGCCGCATCAAACGACCGGAAAAGGCCGCGCCGGCCAGCAGAATATGGGCGGCGCTGATCGGTTCCCCGTGCCGCTCATGGTCCCATTCGTCGGACTGGTTGATCAGGTATCTGGACTGCGCGTGCACCAGACGAACCCGGAGCGTAAGCCTCCACCCGTCCCCTCCGGGCTCCATTCCACCCGGGAGGTACTGCTCGACCAGTTGCATCCCGTTCTGCTTGAGCCGGCGTACACCTGCGGAAGCAACCCGCCCCCGGATCCGGAAGGACTTGCTGATCAGGGTTGAGAACCCCTCGACAATGCTTCCGCCCACCAGGGCCGCCAGGACGATGTCGGAGTTTCGCAGGAACGCGCGCGAGGCCATTCGGGCGATCCCGGGGTCAAACCAGTCCGGCACGGCGTTGGCATCGGCGACGAACTCACGAAGCGACTCGGGAACGTCCGATCCCGCCCCATCGGAGGACTCCAACGCGCTCGTCAGCATCGAGTGAACCTCTTGCGGAGCGAACGACAAGAGATCCTCGACCAGGGTATCCGCCAGCGGATCGCCGACCGTCGTGTGGCGGATGTACGCTTCCGCAAGCTCCGGATCGCGCTCGCGGGCGGTCTCGTATCCCGCGAGGTAGGCACTGGGAACTTCCAAGGCTTCTCCCGACTTGACCCGGAGAGCCGCCTAACCGGTGCCGCCACAAAGCTTGCGGCCTCTCCGAGGGATTGGGGGTACGTTGGAGTGCTACACCAATCTGGCAACCCGTGGGGCATAGTACAACCTCCTCACCAACGCGGTGTTTCGGCAACACGCGGGAAACGAGGGCGATGGTGCGGTGACGCCACGAGCACCCCGGTCTCCGGGAAGCCCCGCACCACCCGCCCTCGCGGAGCAGGACATGCCGGGAGCCGCTCCAGCAGCCGCTCGCCGGGTTGGCGTGGTTTCAGGTGTGTGAGTAGAATCACGAATCCCGCGTCCCCCAAACCGCTTCTCTCCATATGCGCAACTTCCCCTCTTCTCCCAGGTCAGCCCACGCACACCGCAACATTCGGGCACCGGGCGCCGCTGGCCGCAGATCGGCCCTCCGCGCCCGGCACCACCGCCTCGGCGCGGCTGCCGGCCTGGCGCCTCGCCGCTCTCGCTGCTCGCGTGGGTTTGTCCACGGACTCCTCGCCGCCCTTCTCGTCGCTTCGGTCTCCACCTCCCCCCCGCTCACCGCCCAGACAACCCGGCACTACGACCTCCTCATCCGCGGCGGCAGAATCCTGGACGGAACCGGCAACCCCTGGTTCCGCGCGGACATAGGGGTGCGCGACGGCCGCATCGTTGCGCTAGGCATGCTCACGGGCGCCACCGCCGACCGGGTTGTCGACGCGACGGGCCGCTACGTGTCCCCCGGCTTCATCGACATCCATTCGCACGCGGACGACGGGGGAAGCGGCCGCCGCGCGAGTATCCGCAATGACTCGACCCACCGCAAGGCGGCGCCCAACGTCGTGTCGCAGGGAGCCACTACCGTCGTCGTCAACCAGGACGGGCGATCGCCGTGGCCCATCGCCGAACAGCGCGCGACGCTGGAACGCCAGGGCGTGGGACCCAACGTGATGTTGATGGTGGGCCACGGGACGGTGCGGCGCATGGCCATGGGCGACGACTTCCGGCGGGCCGCGACGTCCGGCGAGACCGCGCGCATGGCGGCGCTGGTGCGGCAGGCGCTGGAAGAGGGCGCAGTCGGGATCTCGGCGGGGCTCGAATACGTGCCGGGGCGCTGGAGCACGACCGACGAACTGGTGGCCCTGGTCGCGGAGCTCGCCCCGTACGACGGCGTGTACATCTCGCACGAACGGGCCGAAGGGGCGGACCCGATGTGGTACCTGCCCAGCCAGCACGAGGGAACTCCCCCCACCCTGCAGGACGCCGTGGCCGAGACCATCGAGATCGGGCGCCGCACCGGCGTGCGCGTCGTCGCGTCGCATATCAAGGCGAAGGGCGTGGGCTATTGGGGGCAGAGCGCCTCGGCGATCGAGATGATCCAGCAGGCCCGGGATGAAGGCGTGCGCGTCTGGGCGGACCAGTACCCGTACCCGACCAGCGGTACCGACGGCCGCACCGTGCTGATCCCGCGCTGGGCCCTCGACGACGAGGACGCCGCGAGCGCCGCTGATGCCCGCCCACCCGCCGACATGCTGGAGATCAGGCTCCGGGATCCCGAGACCGCGGCCCTCATCCGCAGCGACATCACCCACGAAATCGGGCGCCGGGGCGGCGTGAACCGGATCGTCGTCTTCGAGCATCCCAACGAGGAGTACGTGGGCAAGAATCTCGGCGAGATCGCGGCCGAGCGCGGGGAGAACCCGATCGAGACCGCCATCGCGCTGCAGTTGGAGGGCGACCGAACGCGGCCCGGCGGCGGCCGCTTCCGCAGCTTCTCGATGTCCGAGGACGACGTGGAGAACTATGCGGGGCAGCCGTGGGTGGCAACCGCGTCGGACGGCGGGATCGCGTGGCCGGGCGACGGTCCCGTGCATCCTCGCTTCTACGGCACCTTCCCGCGCAAGATCCGCCACTATGCGCTCAACGTGGGCGCCCTTTCGCTGGAGTCGGCAATCCGGGCGCAGACCTCGCTGCCTGCGCGCATCATGGGTCTCACCGACCGGGGCGAGATCCGCGAAGGCTACTGGGCGGACCTGGTCGTCTTCGACCTCGAGACCATCACCGACCAGGCCACTTTCGAGCAGCCGCACCAACACTCGGCGGGGATCGATCATGTGCTGGTGAACGGGGAGTTCGTGGTGGACGAGGGGCGGATCGTGATGGCCCTGCCCGGGAAGGTGCTCGTGCCGCGAAACGGGGGACGGCCGACGAGTTGAGCGACATCGGGTTGGCGTTGGCAGTGACCGTCGATCCCCAATCACAAGCCCTTCGTCAGTGACCTGATCGCCGGACGCAGCGGCCAAATCCGGGTGACGCACCCGGGGATTGATCGATTGTGTAAACTACGGTCGACATTGTGTAAACCGTAGTTGACAATCCACCGTACGCACCACTGGGCGAACGCCGACCCCAGACAGTCCGTGGACTGCGCGGGCCGCGGGCAGGGAGCCCCCCCCACCCGCGGCCCAAACCGCGGCAGTTGCCTTCAACGCCGCCTCGATCTCAGAACCGCGTCCTGACCGACAAGAGAAACCTCCTCGGCTGCGGGAGCCCCATGAACGGCCTGGAACCGAAGTCGCCGGCGTAGTACTTCTTGCTCGGGTCGTTGCAGTTGCAGTTGTCCCACCAGTGCAGGTTGTACCCCGAGAGGGTGACGGTCGTTCGTTTCAGTCCGATACGCCCTGCCAGGCCCTCCGGAACGGCATACGACACCGACACCTCCTGCAGCCGAATGTGGTCTCGCTTGTCGAC
The DNA here is from genome assembly GCA_028874995.1 of Gemmatimonadota bacterium. Taxonomy (GTDB): domain Bacteria; phylum Gemmatimonadota; class Gemmatimonadetes; order Longimicrobiales; family Gaopeijiaceae; genus Bin94. The sequence continues at coordinate 31,193 of JAPPGM010000132.1, forward strand.
CGGGTAGGCCGTCGAATGGTAGTCTGCCACCGAGTCGCTCCTGTAGGTCGCCGACCCGTCCGCGCCAAGATGTACGAGATACTCGTCGTAGCCGCCCTCACGCACACCGTACGCCCTTTCATCATTGACCATCATCGCACCCATCTCGCCCCTCAGCTGGAACGCCACTCGCAGGTCGTCGCCGATCTGGAAGCTGTTGAAGATCGAGCCCATGTGCACGGGCTGAATCGGGCCATGTCTGAACTGGTGTTCGGTCCGGATGTGCTTGTTGGCATCCCGATCGTAACCGGCAATCCCATGGTGCCAAACGTTCCCAAGGGATTCACCTACAAACCAGCCGTTCAGCTGCGCGGCACGCCGCCACCCGACATGCTCCCAAGTCCCGTCCCCTCTCCGTTCATAGAGGGGCATGGAATCGTCGGCGGCGGTGTCGCCCAGGCCGGTGATCCGGTTCCGGTTCCACTCGTACGTCAGGTTCGAATTCCAGCGGAAGCCGGGCGTGTCGATCAGCCACGCCCGCACAACCGCCTCGATGCCGCGGTTCATGATCTCGCAGCAGTTCTCGAGTCTTCCGGTCAAGCCCCCGGGGCGGTGCCTGTAGACGGTGAACAGTGCGTTGAGCACTCGCGCGTCGTAGTACGTGAACTCGACCCCGATCCTGTCGCTCAGGAGCCCGAGATCGAGCCCGGTCTCGAACTCGCGCTTGTTCTCAGGGTCTATTTCGTACCTGGACGGAAGTGACCACCCGTCCCCTCCCGGGACCCGGGCAGTCGCTTTGAGGGGGAGCTTCCCGGCCATGCCGACGGCGCCACGTACCTTCAGGTTCGAAATCGGAGCGGGTAGAACCGAGCTTGGCACGCTGTAGCCAATGGCGGCTTTCGGGTACAACTGCGGACCCACATCGTCACCGAAGGCCGAGCGGCCGTCCACGCGAACGGCGGTCGTAAGGGAAAGGTCCTCGCCGAGGTCCAGGCGGTTCATGGCGAAAACCCCGCGGCCGCGCCTCTCGAACATGCCTTCGTCCGCGACGGTCTCCTCGGCTTCATGCAGGGTGGATACCGGTCCGTCGTAGCCGCGTCCCGTGGCCATCGCCGTGGATATGTCGTCCCAATACGCCTGCGCACCCACGGAGACGGAGCCACTCAGACCCCCCATGCCGGCGAGATCCTCGTAGTCGTAGGTCGACAGGAAATCGACCGTGAACTTCCCCGAATACCGGGACCCGACGTTCCTTTCCCCCTGGTCGCCGAGGTACGTGTAGTAGCGTCCCCAGGGGAGGGTGCGGGTCTTCCGTTCCGACACCCGGTCGGCCCCGATCGTGAGTCTGTGCGTAAAGTTGGGCGTCGCCTGGTAGTTGACCTGGACTCGCCCGGTCCACCGGTCGGCTTCCGAAACGGTCCTGATCGCCTGGGCGTCGGCCACGGCTACTTCCTGACTCAGCCCGCCGCCGTACGGCTCCTCCTCGGTAGCCTCGAACGGGTTGCTCAGCATTGCATTCGTGAAGACGCCCAACCAGTTGTTGCCGGTCTGAAGCGGCCGGATCCTGTTGCGCACAAAACCCGAGGCCAAATCGACCGAGAGATTGTCGGCCGCCGACCAGTTGAGGTTGACCCTCAGGTTGGCGCGGGTCTGGTCGCTGGGCTTTACCGAACCCTCTTCGTAGGTCAGCCCGCCGGCCGCGAAGTAGGTCACGTCCCGGCCGCCCCCGTAAATCGTCAGATCGTAGTTGTTGACGATTCCGTTCTCGATCAGGTGTTCGTTCGGATCCCATGCGGCGAAGCCGGAAGGCCCGGTGAAGTTCGGACGCAGCCGGGTGGGCAGGTTCGCCCGGAGCCGGTTGAAACCCATCCCGGTGCTGACGGTAACGGTGGGCGGGGTGTTGTTCCGGCCTCGCTTCGTGAACACCTGGATTACGCCGGCCGACCCCTCGGAGCCGAAGAGCGCCGCCGCCGCCGGACCCTTGAGGACCTCGACGCGGTCGATCTCTTCGGGGTTCAGGTCGGATAGCCGGTCTTCGCCCGCGCCGCCGGAGAAAAAGCAACAGGTGACGCCCTCCATCCCGCCCCATTCCAGCTTCTCGGTGTCAACCCGCACGCCGTCGATCAACACCAGCGGACGCTGGCGCGTGACTCCGAACGAGTCCGTGCCGCGGATGCGGAGTTCGCGGCCCGAGCCGATCCCGCCGTTGGTCCCGGTGGAGCGGAGGCCGGGAATGCGTCCTTCGAGTGCGTGGCTGAAGCCGTCGACCGGGAAATCCTCCCCGATCCTGTCGAAGGCGATGGTCGGCAGCGAGGTGCCGATCTTGCGCCGCTCCGACGGACCCGCCCCCGCCGTGACCGGCTGGTCGAGGTCAACTCCGGAGACTTCCAGCCGGAAGTCCGCTTCCACGGTACTCCCGTGCGTGACGGTCACCTCCCGCTCCCGGGTCCCGTACCCGAAGATCACGACCTTGACGGTCTGCGTGCCCGCGGGGACGCTGCCGAGCCGGTAGCGCCCGTCGGAAGCGGTCAGCGCGCTGATCCGGGTACCCGCGAGACTGACGCGGGCTCCGTCGAGCGGCTGGCCGGTGGTGGCGTCCGTGACCACTCCGGTCAGGGCGCCCGTCTGCGCGGCAAGGCCGCTGGCTCCACTCGCGACGATCGTGAGTGAGAGGGCGGCGATCGCGCCGGCGATACAGTAGCGATGGGACATGGCACATCTCCTTTCGTGGGGGTGGAAGTGTCCTCGCCAAGGGCTGCCGGAGTGCCTGGCCGGTGCGGCCGACGATGGTGCACGCCGACGAGCCCGTCATGTCGGATTCGTCCTGGTATGGGACTGATGGTTGACTGGGATTCTGCATCATCTGGTGTGTTCCACGAAGTCGTCGATCTGTGAATGATACACCGGACAGGTAATGGAGTTCGAGCCGCGCCCCACCTCAGCGCTTTCGGTGGTCCCTCGGCTTTGGCCACGGATTGCGGCAGTGGGGCTCGGCGGAACCATGCCGGGTATCGACGCGCAGATCGATCCGCCCTAGCTTCCGAATGTCACCCCGCTGGCAGGAGACGTCTCGCAGATGCACCCACCCCACCACCGCTTCGCCATCGCGCCGATCCTGGCGGTCGCCGTCCTGACCGCGTGCGGCGACCCCGATCCGGTCGTCATCGAGCCCGCCCCCACCACCATCGAAGTGGTCGCGGGAGACGGCCAGCGGGCCGTTCAGGGTCTCCAGCTCGAGGACTCCGTGATTGTGCGGGTGCTCGACCAGGAGGGGCGAACCCTCTCCGGCACGGAGATCACGTTCACCCCCGGGGCGGGTCACGGCCAGGTCGACTCCGCTTCGGCCACCACCGGCGGCGACGGCCGGGCCACCGCCTTCTGGACCCTCGGCTCCGATCCCGGCAATCAGACGCTGGCCGTCGCTGCGGGCGAGGCCACCGCCAGCGTCGGTGCGACGGCGCTGGACCTCGAGGCGGAATTGGACGTGGTTTTCGCCCCCCCCTCACAGGCCGAGATCGACGCGGTTGGAGCCGATTGGGCCGCTCGCGACGTCTCCGCCACCGGCGTGCGGGTTGAACTCACCGAGGCACTGTCGCTGGTGGGATCTCCCGCCACCCTGAGAATCGTTTCGCATACGGTCACCGGAGCCCGCCACTACGGAGCGATTGTGGTTCCCGACGGGGCATCCGCGGAGAGCCTGCACGTCCTGACGTACCTGCACGGTGGCGACGGGGGCGTTTCGGTGGCAGACCTGCAGTTCGTCGCCCTGCCGCTGGGCGAGTTGCGCGACAGCTTCGTGTACGTGGTTCCTTCCTTTCGCAGCGAACCGCTCCGGCACGACGGGCAGAGCTGGATCTCGGAAGGCACGTCGAGCCCGTGGGACTACGACGTGGATGATGCGATCGCACTCATGACCGTCGCCTTCGAAACCACGCCGGAGGCCAGACCCGGCGGCTACAGCGTCATCGGCGGCAGCCGGGGCGCCGGGGTGGCCCTGCTCGCCGGGGCCCGGGACGAGCGGATCCGGAGAATCGTCGGTTTCTACGGCCCCACCGACTTCTACGACGACTGGGTGCGGGAGATCGTGCGCGAGGCGGCGCTCCGAATGCCGCGCAGCCTACCCGGGGTCACCCACCTCGACTCCACGGTGGTGCAGCCCTTCATACGGGGTGACCTCGGGCCCGCCGAGGTTCGACTGGAACTGGTGCGCCGCTCGTCGGTCCTGTTCGCGGCCGGCCTGCCGGCGGTCCAGCTCCACCACGGCACGATCGACCAGGTCGTCTCCGTGTCGCAGGCCGAATCCATGATCCGCACCATGGAGGCGCTGGGACGCGGGCCGCCCGACTTCGAGGCGTACATCTACGAGGGCGGGGGGCACGACTTCCTCTCCTTGCAGGAGGCCATCCAGCGCGCCGTCGAGTTCGTGTCGCGGGAGTTCGGCGGATAGCAGTCCGCGGACGGAATCCCCCCGCCACCCGTCCGGCCTGCAACTACATGATCACCCGCCGCATGTATTGCCGAACCTTCTCCATGTACTTCTCGAAGAAGTACTTCTGGATGTCCATCATGTCGAGTTCGCGGCCCTGGATGTAGGCCTGCTCGATGTCGCTGGTCATGTCGAGCGGCGTTCCGGTCGTGATCAGGAAGGTCGCCTGCTTGCCCGGCTCCAGGGAGCCGACGCGGTCGTCGAGCCCGAGGAACCGCGCCGGGTTGATCGTGACCGCCTTCAGCGCCTCTTCCTCGGGAAGCCCGAAGGCGACCGCCACACCCGCTTCGAAGGGCAGCCGGTTCGAGTACAGCGACCCCGAGCCGCCCGCGATCGCGAAGCGCACGCCCGCCTCGTGCAGGCGCGCCGGCATCGAGTATGCGCCGTCGTAGCCCTCGTATTGCCGGCCGGGTCCGGCCATCGTCGAGGTCAGGATCACCGGTATGTCCTCGGCGACCAGGCGGTCGGCGACATGGATGGCGTCCCGTCCGCCGCGGATGACGATGCGGAGATCCTCCTCCTGCGCCCAGGTGATGGCGTCGCTGATCTGCGCCGCGCCGTCGGCCGCGACCACGACGGGGAGATCCCCGTCGATGACCGGGATCATCGCGGCGTAGCGCGAGTCGCTGCGCACCTCCTCGCCGGCGGCGACCGCGTCGCGATAGGCCCGCGCTTCCGCGAAGAAGTCCTTCAGCTGCTGTACCTGCTCCTCGTAGCTCGGCGGATCCTCCCGCGGGCCGAACCTGAAGCCGGGGAACCCGCGGAAGCCGCGGCGGTTGGGGTTCGGCCAGTTCACGTTGAGTGCCGTTGCCGACTGCATCGACATCTCCTCCCAGCTCCACCCCTCCAGGGCCATCGCGGAAGACATGCCGGAGACGAGTCCGCCGCCGGGAGTCGTGAGCGTGGTGAGCACGCCGGCCGAGCGCGTCGTGCCGATATGGCGGCTCTCGGCGTTCACCGCGACGTCCGCGCGCACGTTCGGATTGAAGTCGCCCAGTTCGTTGATGTCGTTGGATACGTCGACCGCGCCGATCTCGGCGATCCCCACCGTGCTGTAGGCGTCGATGAGACCGGGGTAGATGTGTTTCCCCGTGGCGTCGACCACGCGGGCCCCGGCCGGGATGTCCACGTCGGTACCGATCGCGGTGATCAACCCGTTCTCCAGGAGGATCGTCCCGTTTTCGATGACACCGCTGGTGACGGTGTGGATGGTGGCGCCGACCAGCGCAACCGGCTCGGATTGCGGGGGCACCGTCATTCGCACCTGGGCTCCCAGGATCGCCGGCGCCATCGCCCACACGACCGCCACCACCGCCGTGGCCCTGCGCCCGACCCCCGGGAGGGTTCTCTTCGTCGCTCTTCGCTGTGTCGTCGTCATCGGTTGGTCTCCGTCTCTGCATTCCGGCCGCCGCCGCCCTCGATGGACAGGATGGCCTGGATGAGTTGTCCGCGTTCCTGCGCGATCCGGTCCCGCATGGCCGCGTCCTCCTCGAGCGAGAAGTAGCGGCGGCCATCGACCCACGTCTGCTCGGCCCGCGTGAACTGCGAGAGCGGGTCGCCGCTCCAGATCACGAAATCGCCGTCCTTGCCCGCCTCCAGCGAGCCGACCCGGTCGTCGAGCGCCATCGCCCGCGCCGCCCCGATGGTCACCGTGGACAGCGCCTGCTCGGGCGTCAGCCCCGTGCGCAACAGCTTGCCCGCCTCCCAGTTCATCCGGCTGGCGATCTGGCTGTTGTCGGAGTGCAGCGAGGTCACGACTCCGGCCTCGATCAGGATCCGGGCGTTGTACGCGGTCGCGTCGTAGGCCTCGAGCTTGAAGGCGCCCCAGTCGCTCCACACGACCGCAGCCACACCGGAAGCCGCGAGCTCCGGCGCGATCTTGTATGCCTCGACGCCGTGCTGAAGCGCCTGGACCCGGAAGCCGAACTCCTCCGCCAGACGGATGAGCGCGAGGAACTCGTCCGCGCGATAACCGTGCGAGGAGATGAGCAGCTCCTGGTTCAGGATGTCGAGGATCGCCTCCATGCGCAGATCGCGCCGAGGGGGAAGTCCCTCCCCCGTCTCCTCCCACCGCCGCCACTCACGCTCGTAGTCGCGCGCGGCCATGAAGTGATCGCGGATGATCTCCTGCGTTCCCATGCGTGTGTCGGGGTAGCGTCCCTGGCGCCGCTTCGGGTTCTCGCCCAGGGCGAACTTCACCGTCCGCGGCGCGTTCTCCAGCTTGAGGTCCTCGGGCAGCGAGCCCCAGCGCATCTTCACGAAGACGTTCTCGCCCCCGATCGGGTTCGCGGAACCGTGCTTGATGTGTGCGGTGGTGAGCCCGCCGGCCAACTGCCGGTACATCCAGATGTTGTTGTGGGTGACGACGTCGCCCATCCGCACCTCGGGAACGATCGCGAAGCCGCTCTCGTTCACGGCGCTCACGCCCGAATGGATGTGCGGGTCGATCATTCCCGGCGTGACGTGCTTGCCCGCGGCGTCGATCTCGACCGCGCCGCGAGGCGCATCGAGGTCCGTGCCGACCGCTTCAACCGTCCCGGCCCGAACCAGGAGGTCGGCGCCTTCCAGTATGCCCCGCGGGCCCATGGTCCAGACGGTGGCGTTGCGTACCACCACCGCGGCGGGCTGCTCCGGGATCGAGGACCGGCCGTAGTCCATCATCGGGCGGATGAACGGCAGGTCGATCTCGGGCACGTCCATCGCCACGGTTCCGCGCTCCCGGCCCTCGAAGCCCTCGGTGCGGGTGCCGCGGAAGGACGGGTCCGCCCCGTTCGGGAGCGATGTCCATCCGTAGAACTCGTCGCCCCGCACCGAGCCCGACAGGAGCGCCATGCCCTGATAGCCGAGCACTTCGCCGTTGAAGCGGGCGTCGATCCTCCCGGTCTCCGCGACAGCCCGCGCCGAAGCGAGATCGATCCGTGCGCCGCCCGGAAGCTCGGGGCCGGTGCTAGCTATGTCGAGGTAGCCGCGCAGCCGGTTCAACGAACCCTCAAGCACCAGGACGGCGTCGAAGCCCCACTCGTCATCCGAAGCGATCTCCCACGTGCCCCTGGGATCGATCTGGGCCGGGCGGGTGATCCCGTAGACTCTTCCCCGCACCCAAACATCGCGGACCGTGGCCTCCTCGGTCAGCAGGTCGCCCTCCGACACGATCAGGTTGGCCACCTTGCCCTCGGCGATGGTCCCGTGGGTGCGATCGATTCCGAGCCAGGCGGCGGGTGTCGTGGTGAGCGCGGCCAGAGCGTCGTCCGTCGAGAGCCCCCGCGCGACAGCGATCCGCAGATTGGGCAGAAACTCGTTCAGCGACGACAGGCCGTCCGTCGTGATCGCGAAGCCGACCCCGGCATCCGCCAGCTGAGCCGGGCTGGTCGGCGCCAGGTACCAGTGGCGCAGGCCGGCAAGCGAGGCATCGAGCGCCGCCCCCGGATAACCCACGTCGGGGGCGTCCGGGAAATCCAGGGGAACGATCAACGGTTCGCTCCGGTTCCGGAGCAGGTCGATGATCCGGTATTCGTTGCCGTTGCCGCGGTACCAGGCCTCAAGCCCGAACTCCGACGCCAGGGTGTGGGCCCGGAGGTACTCCTCCTCGCCGCCGGTCTCGAAGACGACCGGCTGGCTGCCCTGCACGACATCCTCGAGCGCCGCGAGGGCCTCGCTCGTCTCCGGGGGGAGGAAGGCGCGCCCGCTCGATTCATAGGCGTCCCACGCGCGAATGTACCAGTCCGCGTCCATGAGCGTCTGCTTCATGAGCGCGATCGTGCCCATCGCGGAGTTCGGGTACGACCCGCCGAGCTCGAACGAGCGCCGGAAACCGATCGACTGCGCGATATCGGGCCGCAGCACCCGCTCTCGAACGCCTTCGTCCCCCAGGCTGACCAGCGAGGCCGTGCCCCGGAAGATCCCCTCCTTCGGAACCACCAGCGCCGCGCCGAAGCCCTGCGAGCGGAGCGCCGCCCGGCGTTCTTCGTCGTCGGCCAGGTTCCGGGTGGTGGAGAACCAGGCCCGCACCTGCGGGTTCCAGTGCGTGGGCCCGATGTCCCCGCCCTCCGGCACCGCGTCCATGTCCAGATCGGCGTGCGCGTCAATGAAGCCCGGGTAGACCGTGAGCCCGTCGAGATCCCATACCCGCGCCCCGGGCGGCGCGTCCGTGCCTCGCCCGACCGACTGGATGAGGCCGTCGCGGATCACGATCGTTGCGTTGTCCAGGACCTGGCCCGGCCCGGTCACGACCCTGGCTCCCACCAGGGCGTGATAGCCCGTGCCGTTGTCGCGCATTCCCTCGACCGGCTGGGTCCGGCTCGCCTGCTGAGCCGCGACGCCCGTCGCCAGGACAGACGCAAGACCCAGCGTGACAGGACCCAGCGTAAACGGTGTCGCTTTCACGGATTTACCCCCTTGTCACTACTGTAACTGGAACGCTCGCCAACGGATTAGAAATACCACCCGTGCCGCAACCTCTCAAGGTCGAACGCCGTGTTTTTCGGGCCACGGCCAGAGGGGACCATAGCCGGCGGACCGGACTACGGCGCGCGGCGCTCCTCCACCCGCACCGTCACCAGGTCGTTCGCACGGTACTGCCGATGCCGCACCGACGCGGCGTAGTGCGACAGCAGCCGAAGCGACATCTCCCGCGCGTCGGCGGGCACGCCGCCTTCCCGAATCATCCCCATCTCCTCCTCGAGGTTCGCCCCCTGCGGCGCCGCCAGAAAGTCGATCACCGCACCCTTCCCGTCGTTGCGCGCAGCCACCCGGAGCCTTCGCGCGCCCCCGGCGTCTTCCCCCTCGCGCTCCACCAGGCTCATCAGGGTCTCTTCTCCCGCCGCACACAACCGTCGGGTCGCTTCCTCGTCCCACTTCATGCGCGCCGCGAATTCCTCAAGGAACTCCTCGAGAACCCGCCGGACGCCGGCATCCAGGGACATCTCGACGTTCCCGCGCCGTGACAGCCACCTTCCGAGGCTCACGAACCGCGACCCCTACCTCGACCCCTTGACCCGCACGGTCAGCAGGTCGATCGCGTGGTACTGGCGGTGGCTCACCGAAGAGGCGTAGTGGCGCAGGAGCCGCAGTGACAGGTCGCGGCCGGTCGCGGGGGTGTCCCGGTCTCTGATGAGCCCCATCTGTTCCTCCAGATTGGTCCCCTGGGGCGCGGCCATGAACTCCATTTCGGCCGCGTCGGCATCGCGCCGGACGGCCACGCGCAACTGCCGGTGGCCGGAGTCGGCAACACCTTCGTCCTGGCGGACCAGGCTCATGAAGGCTTCTTCCGCGGCGGAGCACAGACGCTCGGTGGAGTCGTCGTTCCATTTCATCTTGGTGGCGAAGTCGCGCAGGAAGGCGTCGAGCCTTGGGCGCACGCCGACTTCCAGCTCCATGTCGATGTTCTGGCGGCTCGACCTCCACTTGCCCCACCCGAAGAAGACGGTGACGAGGACGTACAGGATCACTACGACGGCGCCGATGCCGATGGCCAGCCACAACAGGCTCACGCCGCCGGACCCGCCTTCCTGGACCAGGAGATGACCGGCGTTTTCGAAAAGATGGATGGGAGGACTCTCACTCTGGGATCCGGGACGGTCGCGGGGGCGAAAAGAGGACAGGCCTGCGACCGCTGATCGCGCGGATCGTGTGCGGTTGATCGGGGTTTGGCCATTCTACCGAGGGGGCAAGCAGCAGACAAGATGGCGGAGGCTTAGCGTAACAACTCTTCCAGCCGGATGCGCTCGTCGGTGCGGTCGTCGCGGTACTTCACGATCACCGGGGCCTGCAGCGACAGGTTCCACTCGCGTCCGAGGCCGCTGCCGATGGGCCGCGATCCCGGGACCACGACCGCCCCTTCGGGAATGACCAGGGGGCCGCCGTTCCCCGCCCGGATCACCTCTCCCCGCGCGATATCGTAGACCGGCGTGGAGCGGGTAAGGATGACACCCGCCCCCACCACCGCCCCCCGCTTCACGATCGCGCCCTCGTAGACCCCGCAGTTGCCGCCCACGAGCACATCGTCCTCGACGATCACGGGGAGCGCCCCGACCGGTTCGAGGACCCCGCCGATCTGCGCCCCCGCGCTGATGTGACACCGGCGGCCCACCTGCGCGCAGCTGCCCACCAGCGCGTGCGAGTCGATCATGGTGCCGTCGCCCACCCACGCGCCGACGTTCACGTACATGGGGGGCATGCACGTCACGCCGCGCCCGAGAAACGCACCCTCCCGCACCGCCGAGCCGCCCGGGACCACGCGCGTCCCGCCCCCCGGGGCCGAGGTCTTGGGGGGGAAGGTCGACTTGTCGCTGAAGTGGAGGAGGCCTTCGCCGAGATCGTACCTGGCCAGGGTGCCGAGCCGGAACCCCAGCAGGATCCCGCGCTTGACCCACGCGTTGACGCGCCAGCCGCGCGGGGCGGCGGGGTCGGGCTGGGCGGCGCGGATCTCGCCCGCATTCAGAAGGTCGCGGAACTCGGCGAAGAGGTCATGGTCGCTCTCCAGTGGGGTCGAGCGGGCGAAGGCTTCATTGACGCGGCTGGCGATCAAGAAAGGGTTCTCCGCCCGCGGGCCCCGCCGGCCGGCGAAACCGGGGAGCGTGCCTGCCGGTGATCGGACCCGACAAGCCCCACGGACCGCATTACTTCGAGGACGCGCCGCTGGTTGGCGGGGCCGACGGTGCTGAGCGGAAGGCGGCAGCGGTCCTCCAGCAGGCCCATTTCGGCCATGGCAAACTTCACGGGTCCCGGGTTGGTCTCGAAAAAGTTGGCATCCATGAGGGGAAGCCAGCGGCGGTGTACCCCGCGGGCACCGGCAAAGTCCCCCGCCATGCACCGGTCGCAGAGTTCGGCCATCGGCCCCGGAATCTGATTGGAGACCACCGAGATCACGCCGTGCGCCCCCAGGGCCATCGCGGGCAGCGTCGCGGCATCGTCCCCGGATAGGACCGCGAAGTCCGAGGGGACCGCTTCGACCATCCGGGCCATCTGCATGATGTCGCCCGCGGCCTCCTTGACCGCGGCCACTCCGGGGATCGTCGCCAGGCGCGCCAGAGTCCCGGCGGTCACGTTGACGCCTGTCCGGCTGGGCACGTTGTAGACGACCACGGGCAGGCAGGTGGCCTCCGCAACCGCGGTGTAGTGGAGGAAGAGGCCATCCGGCGTGGGTTTGTTGTAGTACGGGGTGACCACGAGGAGTCCCGCGGCCCCGGTGCCCTCCAGCGATCTGGCCAGCGCGACAACCTCGGCGGTGTCGTTGCCGCCGCAGCCGGCGATCACCGGAACCGCGCCGTCCGCCGCTTCCACGGCCAGCTCCGTCACCCGCACCTTCTCCAAGCGGTTCAGGGTGACGCCTTCGCCGGTGGAACCGCCCGGCACCAGGAAGTGAATCCCGGCCGCCACCTGCCGACGCACCAGGGCGCGAAAGACCTCCTCGTCGACCCTGCCACCGGCCTGGAAGGGTGTGACCAGGGCGGTTCCGCAGCCCTGGATCCGGGGTCGCCGCCGCAACTTGTCGTTCGTGGTCTTCATCGGCTGCCTTCGCTCGACGGGCCGTCCGCCGCCACCACCTGCTCCCAGCACTCCGCGAAATCGTACACGCCGGAGCGGCCGTGGATCCAGTGTGCGGCCGCGAGAGCGCCGCGGGCGAATCCGGCTCGCGACCGCGCGGTGTGGCGGAGTTGCACGGTGTCGGCCGCCGAGTCCCACTGGAGCTCGTGGGTGCCGGGGACGTGGCCCGTCCGTTGACTGGTGACGTCGATCTCGCCGCTCCAGCCCGCTGCGCGAACCTCCTCCAGCAGGCGCAGCGCGGTCCCCGAGGGGGCGTCGCGTTTCCCGCGGTGGTGCGACTCGAAGGCGGCCAGGTCGTAGCCGCCGCACCGGGACAGCGTGACGGCGGCGGCGGCCGCGATGCGGTAGAAGGCGTTGACGCCCACCGAGAAGTTCGCGCCGTGGACGAGGCCGATCCCCGTGTCCGCCGCTCGCGAAAGAATACCCGCGCGCCGGTCGTCCCACCCGGTGGTGCCGACCACCGTATCAACACCGAGGTCGCACAGGCGCTCGAGGTTGCCGGACCTCACCGCGGCCGCGGTCGAAAAATCAATAGCCACGTCGGTATCGCGCAGCGCCGCGCGCGTCATCCCGGCGGCGTTCCGGTTGTTGGACCCGTTCAGCCGCAGGACCACCGCGGCGGAGTGCTCCGGGGCCAGCCTTTCGATCAGACGCCCCATTCGTCCATGGCCCACCAGTGCGATGCGCAGCGGGGGCCCGGGGTGAGAGTCAGCCTCCATCGCCCCGCCAGTCCGGTGACTCGCCGTTCCGGGTGCCACGCAGCACCTCCGAATGCGACGCCAGCCACCCCCCCGCCATCAGCAGTTCGGCGTTCAGCACCGACGCCCCCGCCGCACCCCGGATGGTGTTGTGCCCGAGGACGGCGAACTTCAGACCCAGCAGCGGACACTCGCGCACACGCCCCACCGTGACCGCCATCCCCTTGCCCGCCATGACGTCGTGCCGCGGCTGGGGACGGTCGGCGCCCTCCACGACCCGCACCGGCCACAACGGCGCGGTCGGCAAGGCCAACTCCTGGGGTTCACCGCGAAAGGCCGCCATCGCTTCGCGCGCCTCGTCCGGCGACGGTCGCTTTTCCAGTTCCACCGACGCGCACACCAGGTGTCCGTCGACCGTCGGGACCCGGTTGCAGTGCGCGCTCACCGTCACCTCCGCCGGTTCCACCCCGTCTCTCCCTTCCCGCAGCTCTCCCAGCAGCTTGCACGTCTCCACCGCGAGCTTCTCTTCTTCGCCGCCGATGAACGGCACCACGTTGCCGAGTATGTCGACCGACGAAACGCCCGGGTAGCCGGCGCCGCTCACCGCCTGCAGCGTCGTCACCAGTACGCGCCGGATGCCGAAGGGCCGGAGCGGGGCGAGGGCCAGGGTCAGGGTGATGGTCGAGCAGTTGGGGTTGGTGACGATCGCGCCGGGCCAGCCGCGCTCCCGGCCCTGGTGTGCGATCAGCTCCACGTGGCCCGGGTTCACCTCCGGAACGACGAGCGGCACGTCGGGGTCGAGGCGGTGGTTGCGCGCGTTCGACACCACGAAGACGCCCGCGCGGGCAAAGGCCGTTTCGATGCCGCCCGCGACCGACGCGTCCATGGCCGAGAAGACCACCCTGGGACAGTCGTCCGACGCGGCAGCGGGCTGCACGATCATCCCCGCCACGCTTTCGGGCATGGGACGGTCCTGGACCCAGCGCACGGCCTCGGCGTATGTCCGGCCCGCGCTCCGCTCGCTCGCGGCGAGCCAGTCAAGGCGGAACCAGGGGTGGCCTTCCAGCTGGAGTACGAACCGCTGGCCCACCATTCCGGTGGCGCCCAGCAACCCGACCCGGATGGGAATCGACAAGGGCATGACAGTCGCTTACGCTCGCGGAGGCCGATCGTTTCCCGGCGCGCTCAGCTGATCGGCCGGCTTCTCGGAACCAGCCGCGCCGACCACAGCCCCGAGTTCGTGTCCGAAAAGAAGATGCGCCCCTTGAAGGGCATGACGCTCCAGGCCATCGGCGAATTGGGCACGTACCCGGCCGGGTCGAAGGCCTTGAAGACCGCGATCTCGCGCCCCTGCGTGTACAGGTTCCCCATCAGCTCGCCCGAAACGTCCACCAGGCGCACACCCCCTTCGTAGTACGCCTGGTACAGGATGTCGTCCTCTACCCAGATGTTGTGCGTTCCATACTCCGGGACCTCGTACCGGGCCACCATCTCGGGCGCCTCCGGGTCGGAGAAGTCGATGATCTGGATGTAGCCCTGCGTCGCCAGCGGAATCCCGTGCATGCCGGTTTCGGGATCGTAGGGCAGCTGGTACGACCCGCGCCCCCGCCCCGGCCCCTCCCACGCCAGACCGCGCCGCGACATGATCTCGTCGCCCACGAAGACGTAGTGTTTCCCCGTCGACTCCGAAATGTATGGGAAGACCGCGTGCGTGCCCCCCGTCGGCAGCGGGTAGCTGCTCACGAACACCGGGTTCTCGGGCGATCCGCCCCAGCGCCCGTTGCCCACATCCACCACCACCAGCCCGTTCTCCCACTCGGCCGAATACGCCAGCCCGTCCATCACCCAGACGTCGTGGAGGCGGCTGTCCGGGTGGTTGTACTCGCCCACGTAGCGCGGGCTGTAGATGTCGCTCACGTCGAGAATCACGTACTTGTCGCCCCCGGCCAGCGCGAAGACGTGGTCGTTGGTGGGGAAGGCGTTGTGGACCCCGCCCGTCAGCCCGTGATCGGTGACCTCCGCCGCGATCACCGGGTGGGCGGGATCGGCCAGATCGAGGATGACGACCCCGTTTCGCCGGTCCGAGGCGCCCTCCCGCGTCATGGTCGCGTACCGCCCGTCGGGCGACACCTTCATGTCGTTGACCGAGCGCGCGTCGACCTGGATCGAGTCCGTCTTGAAGATGTTCGCGGGGTCGGTCACGTCCCACACGAACCCGTAGCCGTCTGAGCGCTTCGCCCCAGTCACCGCGTAGTCGCGCCCGTCCACCCCCTCGAAGACCCAGAAATCGGTGGTGCGGACCCGTTGTTCGCGACCGTGGCCGTGGATCTCGAGCTGCTGGACGACGTCGCGGGGGACGACCTCGACGGTGGTGCGCGCGGCAAGGGGGCCGGCGTGGGCCACCACCGTGTGAAGACCGGGAAGGTCGGCGACGAAGCGGCCGCCGCGCATTTGGGCGGGGGCGGGCGGGGCGATCGTGCCGGGCGGCGCCTCGTAGGCGTGGGACCACTCGACGGGGACGCGGGAGAGGAGCCGGCCGCTCTGGTCGCGCACCTCGGCACCGAAATCGATGACGTCGCCGGTTCGGGCCCGGGCCACGCCCCCGGTGATCGTCAGTGTGGTGCCGGTGAAGGCGGAGACGTCGAAGTGTTCCGTTCCCGCCACGCCGTCCACCGTGGCGCGGATGGCGGCCCTCCCGGGGGCAACGCCGGTCACCCGCCCGAATCGATCGACGGTCGCAAGGTCGGGGGACATGCTCAGCCACTCGATCTCCGGACCGGGACGTTCGCTGCCGTCCTCGTGCTCGGCCCGGACCCCAAGCCGGATCGTGGTTCCCACCATGAGACGGTGGTCGGTGAGAGGAGTGACGACCACGCGGGCGACGGGCGGCCAGTCGATGCGGACCGGCACCCTCACCATGACCGTTTCGCCTGCGGGAGGACCGCCACCCTGAACCAGCGTCGCGATCAGCGCATACTCCCCTGCCGCCAGCGCGGTGACGACTCCCTGCCGCACCCGCACCGCCGAGCGCGGGCCCACCAGCCGCACCGACGGGGAATCCACCTGGGCTCCCGACCGGGTCACCCCCGTGACCCTGACCTCGACCTCGTCGCCGACCCTCATGGTCAGCTCCGCGGGTTCGGCCACCAGCTTCACAACGGGATCGTCGTCGGTCTGGGCGCTGAGGGGAGGGGCGGCGGGGGCGGTTGCGGCCGCCACGGTCAGCGCCAGGGGTCCGAGGCGGAAGAGCGAGGTGGATCCTGACATGTTGGCTCCTCCCGGGCCGGTGGTTCGAACAAACCCTAACGTTACGTCAGGGTTGAGGCGCCACCATCGTCGGAGTGGGGCGCTCCAGTGGGCAATCCCAGTTCGGAAAAGTTGTGGCGGATTCGTCCGTCAGACAACGCCCGGCACCGGCGGTTCCGTGACACCCGCCCGCACGATCCCCCGGAGCATTCCCCTGAAGATCAGCCAGTGCAACGGATAGAGGCCGTACCAGTACGCCAGTCCGGCCACACCCGCCGGATCGAAGACGGCGGTCTGGGTGATCCGGCTTCCCCCGCCCTCGGGTTCCACCTCGAATTGAAGCCAGGCGCGCCCGGGAACCTTCATCTCGGCCCTCAGCCGCAGCAGCCGCCCCGTCTCCAGGGCCTCGACCCGCCAGAAGTCGAGCGGGTCGCCGACGCGCAACTCGACCGGATGACGACGGCCCCTGCGCATCCCGACCCCGCCCACGAGCAGGTCGATCATGCCGCGCACAGCCCACAGCCAGGTGCCGTAGTGCCAACCGTTGCGTCCGCCGATGCGCTGGATGGGCGCGAACGCGCGCACGGGCTCAACCGCCGTCAGCGCCTGTTGCCGATCGATCAGCCGGGAACCGAAGCGCCTTCCGCCCCAGCTCGGCCGGTTGCCGCTCGACGATACCGCGTCGCTCCAGCGCGTGCGCGCCAGCTCCCGGTCTTCCTCCGCGAGGGCCCGCTCGATCGCCGGACGCACCGCGAGGGGACGTACGGGCAAGCGCTCGAGCGCGCGCCGGTCGCGAACGACCGTATCGTTGCGCAGGCTGTCGATGAGCTTCCTGCCCACCCGCGCATAGAGCGGCGTTACCAGTCCCAGCCACAGGCTCGATAGGCGCGGGCTGAGGAACGGAACCGGAATCATCAGGCGCCGCACCCCCATCCGGCGTGCGTATTCCCGCATGAGTTCGCCGTAGGTGACGCGCTGAGGCCCCCCGATCTCGAAGACTTCGTTGCCATCCGCCTCGAGATCGAGGCCGTACAGCAGATAGGCGATGACATCTCCGATCGCGATCGGCTGCGCTTCGGCACGGACCCAGCGCGGGGTGAGCATCACCGGCAACCGGTTGACCAGGCCGCGGATCAGCTCGAAGGAGAGCGACCCGGAGCCAATGATGA
This sequence comes from Gemmatimonadota bacterium, assembly GCA_028874995.1. GTDB lineage: Bacteria > Gemmatimonadota > Gemmatimonadetes > Longimicrobiales > Gaopeijiaceae > Bin94. The sequence goes on from JAPPGM010000132.1 coordinate 48,316, forward strand.
TCGAGGCGCGGAACTCGACGGTGGGTGGGCCGCCGGAGGCCAGAACGGCTCCCACCTCCTGCCGGCTGGCGAGGTGGGGGGAGAGGTGACCGTCGCCGCCAAGACCCCCGAGATAGATGATCCGGCGGACGCCGCACCGGCGCGCGGCGCGCGCGAAGTTGAGCGCACCGGCACGGTCACGCTCCTCGAAGGCCTCCCTGGAACCCATGGAGTGGACCAGGTAGTACGCCGTGTGGATTCCGTCGAGTGCCGGTTGCAGCGAGCCCGGGTCCAGCACGTCCCCCTCGACGATCTCCGTGCTCGGCGAGAAGCGGCCGGCGAGATAGGCGGGGGTTCGGGCCAGGCAGCGGACCCGTTCGCCGCGGGCCTCGAGTGCGGGCACGAGACGTCCGCCGACGTAGCCGCTCGCCCCGGTGACCAGGATGATGCGGGGGTGTTTTCCGGCCTGTGCCATCTGCCACCTGGTTTCGCGTGTTGAGGCGCTGTTCAGCTCGATGACTTGTGTTCAGGGTACTCGGGCCCATCCGCATGGTTCCACGGATCCGCGACACTGGACACGGAAGCCGCCCGTATTCACTCTATCGGACACGGGCCGCTCTGCAGTCCGGCTCGCGTCCGGACACACCACCCTCTCACCTTTTCCACCCCACGGAACACCATGCCCGCATTCAACCGAATCCACGACCTCCTCGGCGCGGAGGCCGAGAACCTCCTCACCTATCGCGCCGAGGGCTTCCCTAAAGACCGGCTCCACCTCCCCGGCCCGGATTTCGTGGACCGGGTGGTCGCGGGCACCGACCGAAATCCCCAGGTGATGCGCAGCCTGCAGCAGATTCTGGGCCACGGCCGCCTCGCCGGGACCGGCTACGTGTCCATCCTTCCGGTCGACCAGGGCATCGAACACTCGGCGGGGGCGTCGTTCGCTCCGAATCCGGTCTACTTCGACCCCGGAAAGATCTGCGAACTGGCGGTGGAGGGCGGGTGCAACGCCGTCGCTTCCACGCTGGGCGTGCTGGGCTCCGTTTCACGCCGGTACGCGCACCGCATCCCCTTCCTGGTCAAGCTGAACCACAATGAGTTGCTGACCTACCCCAACCGCTACGACCAGGTCATGTTCGCGAGCGTTCAGCAGGCGTGGGAGCTCGGTGCGGTGGCGGTGGGCGCCACCGTGTACTTCGGATCCGGCCAGGGAATGCGCCAGCTCCAGGAGGCGTCCGAAGCCTTCCAGATGGCGCACGAGCTGGGCATGGTGACCGTGCTCTGGTGCTACCTGCGCCAAGCCGCCTTCAACACCGGCGGAAAGAACTACCACGCCGCCGCCGACCTGACCGGTCAGGCGAATCACCTGGGCGTCACCATCGAGGCCGACATCGTCAAGCAGAAGCAGGCCGAGCTGGACGGCGGCTACCGCGCGGTCGGATTCGGCCGTACGCACGACAAGGTGTACTCGGACCTGGTCCCGGGCGCGCATCCGATCGAGATGACGCGTTACCAGGTGGCCAACTGCTACATGGGGCGGGTCGGGCTGATCAACTCCGGCGGCTCCAGCGGTGACAACGACTTCGCGCAGGCGGCGCGCACGGCGGTCATCAACAAGCGGGCCGGGGGGATGGGGCTCATCTCGGGGCGCAAGGCGTTCCAGCGGCCCATGGGTGACGGCGTCAAGCTGCTCAACCTGATCCAGGACGTGTTCCTGGACGAATCGATCGAGGTGGCGTAGCCCTCAATCGACCCCCGCCACCCCGCTCCGCCGCTCCATCAGCACCACGTCGCGCCAACGGCCGTCGTGAAAGCGGCCCAGCCCCTCATGCGTGCCGAGAATGCGAAACCCGGCCGTCTCGAAGATCCTGATCGAGGCTGCGTTCTCGGGGAAGATGCCCGCCTGGAGCGTCCAGATTCCGTGTCCCTCGCTCTCCTCCACCAGGCGCCGCAGCAGCCGTCCCCCCACCCCCCTTCCGCGCGCCGCCGCCGCGATGTAGATCATCGCCTCGCGGACCCCACCGTAGACGCACCGCCCCGACACCGGGCTCAGCGCCGCGTATCCGATCACCGCGCCGCCGGCCTCCGCCACGAGGCGGCACTCGGGACTCCGCGCCGCGTCCCAGCTCTCCCAATCGGGGACCTCGGTCTCGAAGGTCGCATTGCCCGACTCGATGCCCTGGCGGTAGATCTCCGCCACGGCGGGCCAATCCCGGGGTGTCATGCGGCGAAAATGTATAGCAGACATTACATTCTGTAAATCAGAGTTCACATTTCAGTCGTGCTACCGCGTCATCCGCCCGGTCGGCAACGGCGCCCGCCCGCGATCCACCGTGCTACGCCTCTTCGTCCTCGTCACGCGCCGTGGCATGCACCGCGAACGCCACCCCCTGCGGATCCATGCACTGCGCGATGACGTCGCCGCCGGGGACCTCCATCGGACCGTTCAGGATCCGCCCGCCCGCGGCCTTCACCGACTCCACGGCCGCATTCACGTCCTCCACGCGCACGTACAGCAGCCAGCCGACCGCCGGCATCTCAGGCGGGCCGTTGAAGATGCCGCCGAGCGGGCGGGCACCCCGGCCGAAGGTCTGGTAGAACCCCATGTCGCCCATGTCCATCCGCTCCGCCGCCTCCCAGCCGAACACCTCGGAGTAGAAAGCCCACGCGGCGTCGGCGTCCGTGGTGGCGAGTTCGTGCCAGGAGAACTGGCCGAGCTCCGGCGGACCGTCGTGACCAGGGGTATCTCCCTCCGGTTCGAGGACCGCGATGACCCCGCCCTGCGGATCCGCGATCACCGCGAAACGGCCCACCTCCGGCACGGCCATCTCACCGTGAACGGCCCCGCCGAGATCCTTCACCTTCTTCAGCGTTTCGTCCCGGTCGGGAGTGGAGATGTAGGCCAGCCAGCAGGGCGGCACGTCCGCGGAAGGCAGATCCATGAGACCGCCGACCGGCATTTCGCCGTTCATCCACATCTCGTACGGCTTTTCCCCGCCGTCCCACATGCTCGTGCCCCAGCCGGTGATCTTGGTGTAGAAGTCGCGGGCCGCGTCGACGTTCGTGGTCATGAGTTCGTGCCAGGAGAACCGGCCCAGAGGTGTGTCGGACATCGTGTTGTATCGCCTTTCGATTGGGGTTGGGGAGGCGCAATGGAGCTGCGACTCGGTGTTGGGTCGGGTCCGGAGGTCCGATGGACCCGCGGGCCCGAATTCTACACACGGGCGAGCGGGCGGCCAACGGGAAGACACCCGATAGCGGGCTGGCGCGGGCGTCCGTGCGAAGGGAACATTGGGGGGTGTGACCAGCGGTGGACCAACCAGAACGAAGGAATGCAGAGGGATGAAGAATCAAAGGCGGATCTCGACGGCCACGCTCTCGGCGCTCATCACCTTGGCAGCGCTTCTCACGCTCACCCCCGCCCCAGGCGCGGCCCAGAACCTGGGATCGGTGAACTTCCCGACCTCGGGATCGGCCGAAGCGCAGCCGCACTTCGAGGCCGGTCTCCTGTTGCTCCACAACTTCGAGTACGAGGACGCAGCCTCCCGCTTCCGGAAGGCCCGTGAGATCGACCCGGGCTTCGCAATGGCGTATTGGGGCGAGGCCCAGACCCACAACCACCCGATCTGGATGCAGCAGGACCGCGACGCCGCGCTGGCCATCCTCTCGGAGTACGCCCCCACCCCCACCGAGCGCCTCGCAAGGGTCCCCACCGAGCGCGAACGTGACTGGTTCGCGACCGTCGAGGTCCTCTACGGCGACGGCCCCAAGAAGAAGCGCGACTTCCTCTACCGGGACGCAATGCGCCGCCTCTCGGAGAAGTACCCCGACGACCACGACGCCGCCACTCTCTACGCGCTCGCGCTCCTGGGCACCGCGCACGACGGCCGCGACTTCGCGATCTACATGAAGGCCGCTGCCGTCGCGCAACCCGTCTTCGAGGCCAACCCGCTGCACCCGGGCGCCGCACACTACATCATCCACGCCTTCGACGACCCCATTCACGCGCCGCTCGGGCTGCCCGCCGCGCACGCCTACTCCGAGATCGCGCCGGATGCCTCCCACGCGCAGCACATGACATCGCACATCTTCGTGGCAATGGGGCTTTGGGACGATGTGGTCACCGCGAACGTGCGCGCCCGCGACGTGCAGAACGCGGGGCTGGAGCGGCAGGGGCGGAGGGCAAACGTATGCGGGCACTACACGTCGTGGCTCCACTACGGCCACCTGCAGCAGGGGCGGCTGAAGGACGCGGCCGCCGGGATGGAGTCCTGCCGGGAACGCATCGCCGACGGGCCGACACGCGGCGAGGCCGGATACTTCGTGAACATGCGGGCCCGCGCGGTGATCGACGGCGGGGACCGGGGGGCGGGGGGTGCGATTGCGGCCGACCTCAGGGCGTTCCCGGATCTTGCGCTGCCCTACGACTTCGTGGACGCGCTGGCCGCGTTGCGCACGGGAGATGCGGAGGGCGCCGCCCGGCTGAGATCCCGCTACGGCAAACCGGACGACGAGCCGGACCCGCGGCGGGGCATCCTGCTCCTCGAACTGGACGCGTTGCTCGCGTTGGCCGACGGCGACGTCGAGGCCGGAGTCACGCTGCTGGAGGAGGCGGCCGCACGCGAAGAGGCTCTGCCGTACGAATTCGGCCCCCCCGCGACGCTCATGCCGCCCCACGAACTCCTCGCGACCGAGCTGGCCGCCCTGGGCCGCCACGCGGAGGCCCGGGTCGCCTGGGAGGAGCAGCTCGCCCGAACTCCAAAGCGCACCCAGTCGCTGCTGGGACTGGCGGGCACCGCCATGGCGCTGGGCGACGAGGTCGCGGCGCACGAGGCCTACGCCGTCCTGGCGGAGGTGTGGGCCGGGGCGGACGCGGGCGTTTCAGCCCCGACGGGTTCCGGCAAGTCCGGGAACTTCATTCTCTGGCAGTCGTAGTGTAGGGTATGCATCGCATCCCATTCATCCGACCACGGAGGAAGGAATGAAGAACTACCTTGCCGTTCTGGCCGCACTCGCCCTCGCCGCACCCCTCACCGCCCAGACATCGTTCGGTATCAGGGGGGGCATGACGCTCAGCACCCTCGTCGCATCGGAGGAGGACGACGAGATCGAGTTGTCCTACGTGACCGGTTTCCATCTCGGCGTCACCGCGTCCCTGGGGGGCGGGGGATCCGGACTTTTTCTGTCCGCGTCATATGCGCAACGGGGGTCGGCACTGACTGTGGACTTTCCGGGAGGCCTGGACTCCGGAGAGAGCCTCGACGCCACCATAGACCTGTCCTATGTCGACATCGGTGCGTTAGGAAAGATCGCGGTCGGTACGGGACCCTATCTGCTCGTCGGGCCCACCCTGGGCCTCAGGATAGCGTGTTCCACATCGTTTTCCGCCGAGGGAGTCAATGCGACCGTGGACTGTGGGGAGGGACTGGAGGATGACCCCTACAAGACCTTCGACTTCGGGGTCACGGGAGGTGCGGGCATATCCTTCGGCGTGGGCGGACGCGACATGGTTGTCGAGGCTCTCTACGGATTCGGCGTCCTGAACCTCATCGACGATGACGACGAGTCGGTCAATAACCGGGGCCTAACCATTCGGGTGGGGATGGACTTCGGCCGGTAGCACACCCTGCGGCTGTTCCTCGCCCACCGCGCCGGACCGTCGGGAACTTCTGCTCGCGATCACCCGTAGAGCCAGGGCATCGACAGGCAGATGTGGAAATCACAAATGGGAGAGGCACCGATGCAAAGCCGCTACGTCGTTCGAGGCCCGGCCGTCTTCGCCGAACTTCTCACCGCTGGGGCAGCCTTTTCGGCATTGGCCCTTTTGTTGTCAGGGTGCGCTGCCTCCGAACTCCAGAGCGCCCGGCTGGTGGGCCCGGGCAGGTTCGAGATCACCCCCAGCTACACCACGGCATCGTTTTCCAGCGGAGGAGAGACGGAGAGGGCGACGAACCAGTTCGGGATTCAGGTCGCAACCGGTCTCGCTGCCCGGATCGACGTGCGCTTGCGGTATGAGTACATCGACTTCGTCCCCGAAAGGGGGGAGGGATTCAACATCCTCGATTTCGGGCCCAAGTTCGGCCTGGTCGAAGATCGCCTGGCGATCCATGCACCGGTGGGGTTCGCGTTCGGCGGTACCGTCGACGACAGCAGCGAGTCATGGATGTTTCGCCCCACGGTGCTCTTCACCCATACGATCAACGATCACGCAGAGATCACGACCGCGGGGAAGGGAGTCATCTGGCTGAACGAGGATGACATCGACCCCCTCCTTGGAGCCAACCTGGGACTGGGTCTGAGTTCCGACCTGGACCGCTGGGTCGTCCGCCCGGAGTTCGGCTTCCTGAGGGATCCGGGCGAGGAGGGCACGCTGTGGCACTGGAGCGTGGGTTTCACGTTCTTTCCCGACGCCGGGGGCTAGCAATCCTCCCGTGCCCGCCGGAGGAACTCCTCGGCGGTCTCGCATTCGATCACCGCGTCGGCGACGAGCGCGATATCTTCCTGGTCGGAGAGCCCCGCCAGCATCGGCCGGAGCTGTTTGGCGGCCCTGGGACCGAACCTGCGGCTGACCATCCGGTGAACGAGTTCAAGCTCCCGTTGGATCGATGCTCTCCGTTCCCGCTCGACGCCCTGCTCAATCCCCTTCTGCAGCCAAAGCTGGTCCCGCTCCTCGCCCCACTTCCGGGCCCGCTCGATCAACGTCATCGTTCCT
>JAPPGM010000052.1 GCA_028874995.1 Gemmatimonadota bacterium
GTCCCGAGCGGCGAGATGACGACGATCTTCGAGGCGTCGGAGCGGTACCGCGCGACCGGAACGCCGCTGGTCGTGATCGCGGGGCGGGAGTACGGGACGGGGAGTTCGCGCGACTGGGCTGCGAAGGGGACGTATCTCCTCGGGGTCAGGGCGGTGATCGCGGAGAGCTACGAGCGCATCCACCGTTCGAACCTGGTGGGGATGGGCGTGCTGCCGCTGGAGTTCGAGGAGGGGGAGGGTGCGGAGACGCTGGGGTTGACGGGGTTCGAGGTCTACGACGTGACCGGGATCGCGGGGGGGCTGGAGCCGGGCGGGGAGGTGGCGGTGCGCGCGACGCGGCGTGACGGGTCGGTCGTCGACTTCGCCGCCACGGTCCGGCTGGATTCGGAGGTCGAGGTCGAGTACTACCGCAACGGGGGCATCCTGCACGCGGTGTTGAGGAGGCTGGCGGCCCGGTAGCGGCCGCGCCACGGATCGCGATGCCGCACGACGACCCCGCCGGCCGAGACCGGCCCCGCCGCTACAGCGACGCGGAGGTCAGGCGTCTCCTGAAGTACGCCGCCGAGCGGCAGCAGTCGGACGAGGCCGGTGGAGCCGGTGGCCGTCAGGGCGGCGGGATGACGCTGGCCGCACTGCAGGAGGTGGCCGCGGAGGCCGGGATCGAGCCCCGCTACGTGCAGCTGGCCGCGGCCCGCATCGACAGCCCGGAGCCCACGGGACTGGAACACTCGCTGGCCGGCACCGCCCTCCTGGTGCGCGCGGAGCGGATCGTCCCGGGCGAGCTGCGGGAGGAGGACTACGAGCAGGTCGTCGCGGAGATCCAGATGGCCACCGATGTACCGGGAGACACGACGATGGTCGGACGCACCCTGACATGGAGATCCGTCACCTCGGAGCACCAGTTGCGCTCTCTCCAGGTGACGGTGGCGTCGCGCAACGGCGAGACGCGCATCCAGGCCGAAGAACGCCTGCACGGGTACGCGGGAATGCTCTATGGTAGCGTAGTGGGCGGCGGCGGCATGGGTGTCGGTTTCGGCGTCGGTTTCGGCGTCGGTCTGGGCGCGCTGGGCTCGGCGCTCTTCGCCGCGGCCTTCCCCGTGACCGTCATCGGAGGCCTGTACGTGGCGATGCGCCAGGTCATGAAATCGGTAGGACGCAAGCGTCGCGAGGAGCTGGACGGCCTGGTGGACCGGATCGTGGAGTGCGTCCAGCGGGCGCCGCGCTGAGGCGCCAGGGCTTGGCGGCCACGGGAATCGCCCCACGCCGGCGGCCAGAAAAGTATACTATACATTACATCTTGTAATGTTGACATTACATTCCAAGCAGGTGCGCAAAGCGGTCCCACCCGGATGGCCCACTGGCAGCAGCCGAGGAGTCCACCACCCGTTCGGCACCCATCAAGTCAAGTCCCCCGTAGAACTCCGGAGCCACAGTATGTCGCGCCCCATCCGCCCACCTGCCACCCACGCCCTCTGCCCCCGTCTCGGTCCCGCCCTATTGGTCCTCGCGGCCCTGGCGACCGCCGTCGCAAGTCCCGCCCCCACCCTCGCGCAGACCGTCGACTACTCCCGCGCCGAGCGTTTTCTCACCTGGAACACGCAGCCCCTCATCGCGGGAGCCGGCGTCAGCCCGAACTGGATGGAGACCGGCGACACCGACCGCTTCTGGTACAGGAACAACACCGGGTCGGGCTACGAGTTCATCCTGGTGAACCCGGCCGCCGCAAGCCGCGAACGGCTCTTCGACCACTACCGGCTGGCCAGCGCCATGTCGCTCGCCAACGACACCAGCTACGTCCCCGAGAAGCTGCCCTTCAGCACCTTCCGCTTCGGTGACACCGAGAGCGAGATCGAGTTCACGACCGGCGGCAGGCGCTTTCTCTGCGACATCGCCGGGTACGCCTGCACCGTCGCCGACACGCTCCCTTCGCGGACCGCATTCGTGGAGTCGCCCGACGGGCGCTGGGAGGCGTTCGCGCACGAGTACAACCTGTATGTGCGCCCCGCGGAGGGCGGCGACTCGATCCAGCTCACCACCGACGGTGAGAAGTACTACGCCTACGGCTACAACGAGCCCAGCCCCAACCAGCAGCGCCGGGGGGGCGGGGCACGGCGTCCCACGCTCTCCTGGTCACCGGATTCCCGCTACATAGCCGTCTCCCGGCGGGACGAGCGCGACGTGGAGCACATGCACTACATCTCCTACACGCAGCAGCGCCCCCGTCACTTCTCCCAACCGTACGCGCTGCCGGGCGATTCGGTGATCCCGCTGCCGACCGTCCACATCCTGGCACTCGAGGAGACCGGCCCGGCCGACGGCGGCGATCCAGGCCTGCGCGCGGCAGCCAACCACCAGGTCGAAGTCGCGCCAACGCCGCATCAACTCTCCTTCCGGGGCTCCGCTCCCGATTCGGCGTGGAGTGCCGACGGGACGAGGCTGCACGTCAACTACTTCACCCGTGGATCCCAGCGAGTGCTCCTGGCCGAAGTCGACGCCGCGACGGGCACGTCCCGGGTGATTCTGGGCGACTCCACCCGGACCTTCGTCTCGCTCGGGCACCGGGGCGGCGGTTCCAGCGGGGGCACCCCGTCGTGGTACGTCTCCGAGAGCGGCGACGACGTGATCTGGTGGTCGGAACGCGACGGATGGGGACACCTCTACCGCTTCGACGGCGAGGGGAACCTGAGGAACCGCATCACTTCGGGGCCGTGGGTGGTGGGCGAGGTCCTCCATGTGGACGAGACGCGCCGGCGCATCCACTTCGTCGCGCGCGGCCGCGAACCCGGGCGGAATCCGTACTACGCCCACCTCTACCGGGTCGGGTTCGACGGCTCGGACCTCACGCTGCTCACGCCCGAGGACGCCAACCACGAGATCGTGTTCTCGCCGAGCGGCGACCACTTCGTGGATACTTACTCGCGCATCGAGCAGGCGCCGGTCATCGTCCTGCGTCGCGCCAACGACGGCCGCATCGTGCTGGAGCTGGAGCGGGCCGACATCTCCGCGCTCGAGGAACTCGGCTTCGCCCCGGCGGAGGTGTTCTCGGCGAAGGCGCGCGACGGCATCACCGATCTGTACGGGGTGCTCTATCTGCCCCCCGGCCTCGACGAGAACGCGAAGTACCCGATCATCTCGCACATCTACCCGGGACCCCAGGTCGGCAGCGTCGGCGCGTGGGCGTTCAAGGGTGGCGGAGAGAACTTCGCGCTGGCGCAGCTCGGCTTCGTGGTGGTGCAGATCGACCACCTCGGGACGCCGCACCGCTCAAAGGCGTTCCACGACAGCTACTACGGCAACTTCATCGACAACGGCATCCCCGACCACATCGCGGTGATCAAGCAGCTCGCCGCCCGCTATCCGTTCATCGACCTGGACCGCGTGGGAATCTACGGGCACTCGGGCGGCGGTTTCGCCTCCACCGACGCCATCCTGCGCTTCCCCGAGTTCTTCAATGTGGCCGTCTCCGGAGCCGGCAACCACGACAACCGCAGCTACAACATCTACTGGGCCGAGAAGTACCAGGGGGTCATGCAGTCCGACTCCGGCGGCGGGGACAACTTCGAGTCCGCGGCGAACAAGACGTACGCCGCGAACCTCGAAGGCAAACTGCTGCTCATGCACGGCGACATGGACGACAACGTGCACCCCGCCATGACCGTCCAGCTGGTCGACGAGCTGATCAAGGCAAATCGCGACTTCGACTTCATATGGGCGCCGAACCGGGCGCACGGCCTGAACGAGCCCTACTTCATCCGGCGGCGCTGGGACTATTTCGTGCGGCACCTGCTGGGGGCCGAACCGCCGAGCCGGTACGAGATCACGAGGCCGACGGGGTAGCTCGCCGGGCCTCCTCCACCAACTCGCCTACCGATCCTTGAGCGGCTCCTCGCCGCGCAGGGCCAACGGCGGGCCCAGCACCTCGCGCGCGACCACGAGCCGTCGCAGGTCGCGCACCGAACCAAGGCCCGGCCCTCCTCCTTCCCCACCCCACCCCACCTCCGCACGCCGACGTCGGCCATCGGCCACGGCCTCCGGCACCGCGGCGATCGCGGCCCGCTCCTCCGTCCAGGCGCGCTCCACCAGATCCCGCGCCTCCCGGGGCCGCACTTCACGCGAGCGCACCTCGACCGGCCGGGGCGACCTGTCACGACGGGGAACCACCGGCTTCGGTTGCGGCGGCGGCTCGGGCACCGCGACCGGCGCGGCGGCGGGTTGCGGCATCGGCTCGAACATCCGCTCTATCTGGCCACGCAGGGTCACCGGTTCGACGACCGGCGGGGGTGCAACGGGATCCAGGGTCGGCCGTTCAGGCAGCGGAGCCGACTCGTCCGGCACGTCCAGTTCCCATTTCACCTCCGGCGCACGAGGATCCACCTCTCTCTCCCGCACCCGCTGCTCGCGAATCGGGCGATCACCAACCTCTGGCGCCACCTCAAGCCCCTGTTCCTCCCCCCGCGGCAGGCGTTGCAACTCCTCGATCACCCCGGCCAGCGGGTCCGCCGGCCTGCGAGGTGCGGTCCCGTCCTCGAGCCCCTCCTCCTCCCCACGCCTCTTCCTGGCCATCTTGGCGAGCATCTCCATCAGCGCCGCGATCAGGAAGATGGCCGCGATAAACCGGATATCCATGGTCCGCTAGCCCTCGGAAGAAACCCGTACTGCAGGATGGCGTCGATGCATCCCGGGACTCCTACTCGGTGGCCACCGGCCCGTCGGGATCACCCTCCGCGATGGCCCGGCGCATGTGGGTGTCCGACTCGATGTTGCGGTAGCGGGCGTAGTCCATGATCCCCATGTTGCCGCTGCGGAACGCATCGGCCATCGCCAGCGGGATCTTCGCCTCGGCCGCGATCACCTCGGCGCGCATCTCCTCCACGCGCGCCTTCATCTCCTGCTCAGCGGCCATCGCCATGGCGCGGCGCTCCTCCGCCCGGGCCTGCGCGATGCGCTTGTCGGCCTCCGCCTGGTCCGTCTGCAGTTCGGCGCCGATGTTCTTGCCGACATCCACGTCGGCGATGTCGATCGACAGGATCTCGAAGGCGGTGCCCGAGTCCAGGCCCTTCTGCAGCACGGTCTTGGAGATGGCGTCCGGGTTCTCCAGCACCTTCTTGTGCGTGTCGGCGGAGCCGATCGTCGAGACGATTCCCTCGCCCACCCGCGCCAGGATCGTCTCCTCTCCCGCGCCGCCGACGAGGCGGTTGATGTTCGCGCGCACCGTGACCCGCGCGATGGCGATCAGCTGGATTCCGTCCTTGGCCATCGCGGCCACCCGCGGCGTCTGCACCACCTTGGGGTTCACCGACACCTGCACGGCCTCGAAGACGTCGCGTCCGGCCAGGTCGATCGCGGCGGCCCGCTGAAACGGCAGGTCGATCGTGGCCTTGTCGGCGCTGATCAGCGCGCGCACCACCCGGTCGACATCGCCGCCGGCCAAGTAGTGCGCCTCCAGGTGGGAGACGTCGAGGGGCAGCCCGGCCTTGGTCGAGGCGATCAGCGGCCGCACCACCGCGGGTGGGCTGACCTTGCGCAGGCGCATGCCGATCAGGCTCCCCAGGCCGAGCCTGACCCGTGAGGAAACCGCCTCGATCCACAGGCGGACCGGCACCGCCCAGAGGAGGAGCATGATGGCGAGCAGGCCCGCGAACAACAGGCCGAAAGTGGTGATCATGGTGGTGTCCATGCGGAATTGCGTCCTTTACCCTTGAATTGATGACATGCTTCCGGCAGGCGGCGTCTCAGTCCCGATCGGCCGCCTGCCCTGATTTCGAGGCGCGCACTACGTGACGATACCCCTCGGCGCTGAGGATGCGAATGTGCGTGCCTTCCTCGATCCATTCGCTTTCGGAGACGACGTCCACTCTCTCGTCGCCGAAGAGCCCGACGCCGGCCGGGCGAAGGTCGGTGATCGCCACCCCTACCGACCCGACCAGCTCCGAACGCACCTCCGCCGACGTGTAGCCCTCGTCGCGGTCGGTGGACTCCCCGAGAATGACGCCGCTACGCCGCAGGCGCCAGCTGCCCGGAAGGTGGCGCAGCAGTGACCACGCGGTCATGCTCACCAGCACCATCGCGGCAAGCAGCACCGAGCCGGCCTGCACCAGGTCCGCCCTGGTGGGCAGGCTCCCGATCTGCGCCATGAAGAGGCCGCCCAGCAGAGCCGCGATCCCGGCAATCCCGAAGATGCCGAAACCGGGAACCACGAGGATTTCAACCAGAACCAGGACGACCCCCACGCCCACCAGGATGATGTCCTCGGCCCCGGCCAGTCCGACCAGCAGGTGCGCTCCGAAGAACAGCGCCAGTGAAATGAGCCCCGCCGCCCCCGCGAGCCCGAACCCCGCCGTCTTGACTTCGACGAGGAGCCCCAGGAAGCCGAGCGACAGGAGGAAGGGCGCGATCACCGGATTGGTGAAGAAGCGGACGATGCGCTCCGCCCAGTTCACGGTCGCTTCGGTGACATCCGTCGACGGCAACTCCAGCGCGGCCAGCACCCCGTCCCAGTCGGCCACTGACGTGGCGTAGCCCAGATCGACGGCTTCCCGCGTGGTCAGCGTCAGCAGCTTGCCACGCTCGACCACCCCGGGGATGGCCAGTTCCTCGTCCACCATGGCCTCCGCAACCGCCGGGTCGAGACCCCGGGCCTCGCTCATCGCGCGCATCTGGGCCCGCATGGCGGACACCATCTTCTCCGACGCCTTGGTTCCGCTCCCGTCCACCGGCGTCGCCGCCCCCATTACGGCACCTTCCCGCATGAGCACGCGCTCGGTGGAGAGCGCGATCATCGCACCCGCCGAGTAGGCGTACATGTTCACGAAGGCGTAGACCGGCACCCGCGACCTGCTCACCGCGCTCGTGATGCGGAGCGCGGCGTCCACGCGCCCCCCCTGCGTCTCTATGTCCAGGACTACGGCCGCGACGCCCGCGGCCTCGGCCTCCTCGATCACCCGCTCGATGAAGGGGGCAAGTCCCATCTCGACCGTCCCGGTGACGGGCACGCGGACGACCTGGCTCTGTCCCGCGGCCGGAGCGGCCAGCACGGACAAGGTCAGAAGCGCAAACGAACCCGCGCAAAGCCGGGTCGTGACCGGTGATTGGATATTGTTCATGGCGTTCATCCCCCGCTGTCTGCCCTGCCGGCCCCGATGCCGAAGGTGCTGCACCGGTTCGTGCGCAACCCGGCCGCTCGTCGCGAGCGACGCCGGCAGCCTCCTGTTCGAGTACGTGCGGCAGACTCCGAACAATCTACGGCGGCGAAGCCGAGTCCGCCCGCCGATCGGCCGGACTCCGGCCCGGGGCGGGGTCAAGGCAGCCTCACGCCCAGCAGCAGGCAGGCGTAGTACCCCCGCTGGATGGCCAGCGAGTACTGCTCCCGCCGGATGGCAATCCGGCTCCACCACGCCAGACGGCGGGCGCGGGCCATGCCGACGGGTTCGGCACCGACCTCCGGCGGAGGAGGCCCGAGGGCGTCTTCGACAACCTCGGCGAGGGTCAGGGCCACGGAGCGAGGCGAGGTCTCGCGCAGTGCGTCGGCGGCTCGCACGCCGGCCAAGCCCGCCCGCGACCAATCCCCCACTCCTCTCGCCATCTCGGCCTCCCGCAGGAATCGCCCGGCATCGTCGATCCGCGTGGTCAGGTGCGGCGGAAGGGATCCGCCGAACCGGCTCACCTCCGCCAAGGCTTCCCGCACCGACTCGGTCGCGACCCGCACCGCGACCGAATCGACGGTCAGCGGCAGCGCGGCGGCATCCAGGTAGACCACCTGCCGCAGGTCTCCCCCCACGGCCGTCCCGTGGTCCCAGGAGGCTTCCCACCGGTCCACGACCGCCATCACCTCGGCACCGGGCTGGCCGGTCCCGATCGCGTCCCCCAGACTCGGCAGAAGCTGTTCGATCTGTAGCGCCGGCCAGGTCCCGGACTCGACGACCCCGGATTCCACCTGGGTCAGCGTTTCCCGGCACCCGCCGAGCAGCGGCACGGCGATCACGGCGGCGGCGCGCACGCGGCGCCGGAGCGACCCCCTGGCACCCCGCGGCGCCACGATTCCGAGTTTCTGCATTTGTCTAATGTAACGTGCCCGCCCCGCGCCAGCGGTCGCGCCCGGTTCCACGCCGACCCCATGTTATCTTTGTCACCGGTCCAGAACGCGGCGGAACCCCCTGCCGCGGGGCCTGTCCGGAGATATCCGCGGGTCCAACCCACCCGCACGCTCGAGCCACACTCCAACACCGCGCCCTCATGTCCGACAAGACCCTCGTTCGCTACTCCGATGCCGGCGGCGGCGTCGCCCTGATCACTCTCGACGACCCGCCGGCGAACACCTACACCCACGAGATGATGCGCCAGCTGGACGACGCCATCCTCAAGGCGCGCTTCGACGACGACGTCCACGTGATCGTCCTAACCGGCAACGGCGAGAAGTTCTTCTCCGCCGGGGCCAACATCGGGATGCTCGCCAAGGTGACGACCGGCTTCAAGTACTGCTTCTGCCTCCACGCCAACGAGACGCTCAACCGGCTGGAGCACACTCCGAAGCTCACGATCGCGGCGCTCAACGGACATACGGTGGGCGGAGGACTCGAGATCGCGATGGCAGCCGACATCCGCATCGCTCGCGCGGGGCGCAGCATGTGCGGCCTCCCCGAGGTCAACCTGGGCGTGCTCCCCGGCACCGGCGGGACCCAGCGCATGACGCGCCTGGTGGGCAAGTCCAGGGCAATCGAGCTCATGGCGACCGGAAAGACCTTCGGTTTCGACAGGGCGCAGGAACTTGGCATCGTCAATGACGTCTGGGAGACGGACACCCTCGACGAGTTCATGGAGAAGGTGGTCGGGTACGCGCGCGGGTTCTGCCCGCCCGGCCGGGCCTCAAAGGCGGTCGGGCTCATCAAGCGGTCGGTGCAGACGGGTGCCGAGATTCCGTTCGAGACGGCCCTGGCGCTGGAGCGGGAGCTTCAGCAGCAACTCTTCGCCAGCGACGACGCGCGCGAGGGGCTGAACGCCTACGTCGAGAAGCGCAGGCCCGACTTCTCGGGGAGCTGACGGCCGAGTGTCCACAGCGCAGATGACGCAGGACATCCGCACCCGGCTCTGGATCGGGAACGAGTGGGCCGACGCCGAGGGCGGCGCCCGTTTCGCGACGGTGAATCCGGCGACCGATGAGGTGATCGCCGAGATGGCCGAAGCGCGCGCGGGCGATGTGGACCGCGCGGTGAAGGCGGCGCGCGCGGCGTTCGCCGACGGCAAGTGGCGTCGCATGAACCCGCACAAGCGGTCGCGTTTGCTGTGGAACCTGGCCGACCTGGTCGACGCCAACGCCGACGAGTTGGGGCTGCTGGAGACGCGGGACAACGGCAAGCCGTACTTTGAGGCGCGCCGGATCGACGTCCCGAGCGTGGCCCGGACGCTGCGCTACTACGCCGGGCTGGCCGACAAGGTGCAGGGCGATACGGTCCCCGTGCCGGGCCCGTTTCTCAACTACACGCTGCGCGAGCCCGTCGGCGTGGTGGGCGCGATCATCCCGTGGAACTTCCCGCTGTCGATGGCGGCGTGGAAGGTCGCGCCGGCGCTGGCCTGCGGGAACACGGTGGTGCTCAAGCCCGCCGAGCAGACGCCGCTGACCGCGCTGCGTTTCGGCGAGCTGGCCGCGGAGGCCGGATTCCCGCCTGGCGTGCTGAACGTGGTTCCGGGCTATGGCGAGATTGCCGGGGCGGCGCTGGTCCGACACCCGGGAGTGGACGCGATCTCGTTTACCGGTTCGACCGAGGTGGGCCGGATCATCATGCAGGGGGCGGCGAGTACGCTCAAGAAGGTCTCGCTGGAGTTGGGCGGCAAGTCCCCCAACATCGTCTTCGCGGACGCGGACCTGGGGGTGGCCGTGAAGGGCGCATCGATGGGGGTGTTCTACGGCAAGGGCGAGGTGTGTGCGGCGGGCAGCCGCATCCTGGTCGAGAGCGCGGTGCACGACGAGTTCGTGGACGGGCTGAAGGGGCTGGCCGCGAAGGCCACCGTGGGCGACCCGATGGCCCCAACGACGCGCCTGGGGGCGATCGTGAGCGGGGAACAGCTCGACCGGGTGATGGGGTACATCGAGAGCGGCAGGCGCGACGGCGCGAACCTGGTGGCCGGGGGCGACCGGGTGAAGGTCAACGGCCGCGGCAACTTCGTGACCGCCACCGTCTTCAGCGGGGTCGACCCTGGAATGAAGATCGCACGCGAGGAGATCTTCGGCCCGGTGGCGGCGGTGATTCCCTTCGACGACGTGGACGACGCGGTCGCCAAGGCGAACGATTCGCTGTACGGCCTCGCGGCCGGCGTCTGGACGCGCGACATCGGCAGGGCCCACCGCATGGCCGCCGAGATCGACGCGGGGACGATCTGGGTCAACACCTACAACCAGTACTCGCCCGCCTCCCCCTTCGGCGGCTACAAGGAGAGCGGTTTCGGGCGCGACCTGGGCTTCCAGTCGGCGCTGGAGAAGTACACCCAGCTGAAGAGCGTCTGGGTGGCGCTGGACCGGTAGAGGTATGGATCGCCTGAAGCGCCCGGGGGCGGAGTTCGGCCGGGCCATCCGGGGAGCGGCACCGGTGGCGGGTTGGACGGCCACACGTGAAGCGTGGATCATCGACGCGGTCCGCACCCCGATCGGGCGGCACGGAGGCGCGCTGGCGCCGGTGCGGCCGGACGACCTGGCCGCGGTCACCATCCGGGCCCTGCTCGATCGCATCCCCTTCCCCGCCGCACGCCTCGACGACGTGATCTTCGGGTGCACCAACCAGGCCGGCGAGGACAACCGCAACGTGGCGCGGATGGCGCTGCTGCGGGCGGGTGTCCCGGTCGAAGTTCCCGGCCAGACGCTGAACAGGCTCTGCGGTTCGGGCCTGCAGGCGGTGGCGAGCGCGCTTCACGCGATCCGCGCGGGCGAAGGCGACGCCTTCATCGCGGGTGGTGTGGAATCCATGAGCCGGGCCCCCTTCGTCATGCTGAAGCCCGAGCGCGGGTACGCGCGCGGCGTACCCGAAATGGCCGACACGGTGCTGGGGTGGCGCTTTGCCAACCCGCGCCTCCCTGACGAATGGACGATCGGGCTCGGGCAGACGGCCGAGGTGGTCGCGCGTGAGTTCGGCGTGACGCGCGAGGAGCAGGACGAGTTCGCGGCCGACAGCCAGCGCAAGGCCGCCGCCGCGATCGGGGCGGGGCGGTTCGACGCTGAAATCGTGCCGGTCACCATTCCGCAGCGTCGCGGGGAACCCGCGGTCGTTTCGCGCGACGAGCACCCGCGGCCGGGCACCACGGTCGAGACCCTGGCCCGCCTGCGCACCGTCTTCTCGCGGGACGGGACCGTCACAGCCGGCAATTCATCCGGCATCAACGACGGCGCCGCCGCGCTGCTCGTGGTCGAAGGGGAGACGGCGCGCGCCCACGGCCTCGCGCCGATGGCGGTGATTCGGGGGGCGGCGGTGGCGGGGGTGGAGCCGCACCGCATGGGCATCGGTCCGGTTCCCGCGACCCGGCGCTGTCTCACCCGGCTCGGGATGGCCCCGGCCGACCTCGACCTGATCGAGCTGAACGAAGCCTTCGCCGCGCAGGCGATCCCCTGCATGCGTGAACTGGAGCTGGATCCGGCGCGCGTGAACGTGAACGGCGGGGCCATCGCGCTGGGCCACCCCGTCGGGTGTTCCGGGGCGCGCATCCTGGCCACGCTGGTGCACGCGATGGCGCGCCGCGGTGCCGGGCTCGGCCTCGCGACGATGTGCATCGGGGTCGGCCAGGGGATCGCGGCGGTGGTGGAGCGGGTGTGAGATGGCGAATGTGAAGGCGCCCGCGACGGCCGACCACGGAATCGGCAAGGTGGCCGTGATCGGCGCCGGCACGATGGGCCACGGGATCGCGCAGGTCGCGGCGATGGCGAGCCACGACACCGTCCTTTGTGATGTCGACGCCGCGCAGTTGGAACGCGCGCTGGCCCGGATCGAGACCACCCTGGACAAGGGCGTCCGCCTGGGCAAGGTGGCGGCATCGGCCCGTGACGGGGCGCTGGCGCGCCTCGCGGGAACCGGGGGACCGCGTGAGGCGGTCGACGGCGCCGACCTGGTGATCGAGGCCGTACCGGAGGAGATGGCGCTCAAACGGCGGATCTTCGCCGAAGTGGAGGCCGCGGCGCCATCGGGGGCAATCCTGGCCACCAACACCTCGTCACTGTCCGTGACGGAGATGGGGGCCGCTCTGACGGCGCCGCACCGCTTCCTGGGCCTCCACTTCTTCAATCCAGTCCATATCATGGCTCTCGTGGAAGTCGTCAAGGGCAACGCCACCGACCCGGCCGTCGTCGACCGCTGCCTCGCCTTCGTCCACGGCCTCGGCAAGGAGCCCATCGTGGTGGCCGACTCGCCCGGGTTCGCCTCTTCGCGACTGGGAATCGTGCTCGGACTCGAGGCCATTCGCATGGTCGAGGCCGGTGTCGCGTCACCGGAGGACATTGACAAGGCCATGGTGCTCGGATACCGTCACCCCATGGGGCCGTTGCGCCTGACCGATCTGGTGGGGCTGGACGTACGTCTGGGAATCGCCCGCTACCTCCACGAGTCGCTGGGCTCGGAGGCGTTTCGTCCCCCCGCTCTGCTGGAGCGGATGGTGGCGAAGGGCAGGCTCGGGAAGAAGGCGGGCCGGGGGTTCTACGACTGGGACAGTCGACCATGAACGCCCGCAACGTCCTCCTCGCAGTCGATGACGGGATCGCCGAAGTCACCATCAACCGACCCGACAAACTCAACGCCCTGAACGAGTCTGTACGCAGTGAACTCACCGAAGTCTTCGACGACCTGGCCGGCCGGGACGACGTCAAGGTGGTGGTCCTGCAAGGCGCGGGCGAAAAGGCCTTTGTGGCGGGGGCGGACGTGAGCGAGTTCGCGGCGCGCTCGCCCGAGGAGCAGCGCGAAGTCTATCGTCACCGGCGCGTGTACGATGCCCTGGCCGAGTTCCCGAAGCCGGTCATCTGCGCCATCCACGGCTTCTGTCTGGGCGGAGGCAACGAACTCGCGCTCGCGTGCGATATCCGTGTTGCCGACTCCACTGCCCGCTTCGGGCAGTTCGAGGTCCGCCTGGGCCTGATTCCGGGCGCCGGCGGCACTCAGCGGCTCGCGCGGCTGGTCGGTCCGGGCCAGGCGCTGCGGATGGGACTGTGCGGTGACATGATCGATGCGGCCGAGGCATACCGAATCGGGCTGGTCGAGTTTCTGACCGAACAGGGCGGGCACCTGGCCAAGGCCCGCGAGCTCGCGAGCCGCATGACCCGGTGGAGCCTGGTCACCCTGAAGCTGGTGAAGAAGGCCGTCCGTGAAGCCCTGGAACGGCACCTGTCGGACGGCCTTGCCGCGGAGAAGGAACTCTTTCTCGAGGCGTTCGCCTCCGAGGACGGGCGCGAGGGCGTGCAGGCGTTCGTGGAGAAGCGCCGGCCGCGATTTATCGGGCGGTGAGGATCCGGTCTCGCAACGACCTCGCCGCAACCGTACAATCCGAGCCTTCCCAGCCTTCCCCTCACCACGAGTCCATCCCATGCGCTATTACACCTGGCGCCGCATCGCCTGGGCGTACCACCTGAGCTTCGCAGTCGCGGTCATCTGGCCGGTCCAGAGTCTGCTTAACACCCCCGATCCCTTCGTCCTCGGCCTTCCCTTCCAGATGGCGTGGCCCGCCGCGTGGATACTGGGAAGCCTGCTGGTGCTGTGGCGCCTCGACGCGGCACGCACCCGCCACCTTCGGGCCACCTCACCCGGAGGTGACGAATAATGGACAAGTCATCCCTGATCACGGTCGTCATCTTCACCTACCTGGCGGTGACGCTGGGCGTCGGCCTCGTGGCGGGACGCCGCGCGTCGCGGAGCGTCCAGGGCTATGTGGCGGGCGACCGCGACTTCGGCCTCCTCGTCATGTACTTCATCACCGGGGCCACCGTCTTTTCGGCCTTCGCCTTCCTGGGCGGGCCGGGATGGGCGTATTCGCGGGGAGCTGCCGCCTTCTACATCCTCACCTACGGCGTCCTGGGGATGGCCCCGTGGTACGCGATGGGCCCCAGGGTCGCCGCGCTGGGCCGCCGTTTCGGGTTCGTCACGCAGGCGCAGCTGCTGGTGGGACGCTTCCCTTCGCGCGGCCTCTCCGCCCTGATGGCCATCCTGACGCTTGCCGCCTTCGTGCCCTACGTGACCATCCAGATGCGCGGGGCGGGCATCGTGATCGAGGCCGTAACCGATGGGCGAATCCCTCTCGCGGCGGGCGCGGCGGTGGCGTATGCCATCGTGCTCGTGTATGTGCTGAGCAGCGGCGTGTCGGCCGTCGGATGGACCAACACCTTCCAGGGCGTCTTCATGCTTGTGATCGCCTGGGCGCTGGGGATCTATCTGCCCTACCGGCTCTACGGCGGCGTCGGGCCGATGTTCGAGCAGATCCTCGAGGCGCGTCCCGAACTGCTCTCGCTGCCGGGTCTGACCGGAAGCGGCGAGCCATGGAGCTGGGGAGGGTATTCCACCGCGATCCTGGCGAGCGCCATCGGGGTCACCATGTGGCCGCACCTCTTCATGAAGGCGTACACGGCCCGAAGCGACGCGATCATCCGCCGAACCGTCATCCTCTTCCCCACCTTCCAGCTCTTCCTGATCCCGGTCTTTCTCATCGGGTTCGCCGGCGTCCTCTTCCCCGAGTCACCGGACCAGGCTGACTTCATCCTTCCGTTCCTGATCCTCCGGTCGGAGCTCCCCGCCCTCGTGGTGGGCCTCTTCTGCGCCGGGGCGCTGTCGGCCTCGATGTCGACCGGCGACGCACTGCTCCACGGCGCGGCGTCGGTGGTCGTGGAAGACGGGGTTCAGCCGTTCCGGGAGCTCTCGGACAGCGGGCAACGGCTGCTCATCCGCATCCTGGTGGTGGCGGTCGGCGGCGTGGCCTACCTCTTTGCGCTCGTAGAGGGCTTTTCGCTGGTGGACCTGCTGCTGGCCTCCTACGGGATCATCTGCCAGTACATGCCGGCGATGGTCGCGGCCCTGTACTGGAGACGCGCCACCACCGCCGGGGTCGTCTCGGGACTGTTGGCGGGTTCGATCGTCTCGGTCTTCTTCTTCCTGATGCCGGAGCTGAAACCGCTGGGGATGCACGAGGGCATCCTGGGGCTGATCGTCCACATACCGGTTCTCCTGACCGTCAGCCTTCGCGGAAAGCCGCAGGATGACGAACACGTGGAGGGATACTTGAATGTCTGACCATCGCCAGGAAACGCACGAGGTGTCGCCCCCATCGGGAGAATCCGCCATCGGCCACCCCGATCTCGAGCGCCTGCGGGACGAGATACTGGGCTGCGACCAGGAACTGGTTCGCATTCTGGCCCGGCGGAAGGAACTGGTGCGGCAAGTCGGGGCCCTCAAGGCCCGGCTCGGGCGGCAGGTGACCGACCCCAGAAGGGAGGCGGTCGTTGCGCGCCGCGCTGCCACGCTGGCCAGGAGTGCGGGGGTGGACGAGGAATTGGTGCGGAACCTGATCTGGCAGATCATGGCTTCGGCCCGGAAGCAGCAATACCCGTCTTCGGCACCGTCCCGAAGGGAACCCGCTCCTCCCCGGGAGGGTTAACAGAGGAAGCCCCCGGCGGGCAGCACACTACCCGCTCGGGGGCTTCGTCTCGCTGGCGAGCCGGTGAGTTCCGTTTCGGCGCCGCTATGTGCTGCGGCCGGTTCTCCGTCTCTTCCCCCGCCCGGCGTCTCCGCCGCTCGGGGCGTCCCCCGTTCCCGGGGACTTCGGCTGCTTCCAGCGACCCTGCAGCCGTCGCGGTTTCGGCCGAACCCGAACCCGCGCCCGCCTCGACTTGCCGTCTCCGGCTCCCCTCGGCGCGTCGACCCTCGGCCGGTTGCCCTTCCGGGGTTTCCCCCTTCCTGGCCCTCTCCGAGGCCCGAACCCTCCGCTTCGGTCGCGTCCCTTTCGGGCCGCCCCCTCCGCTTCGGGGAAACCACGTTAATACCTCAAGCCGGAAACCGCAAGCTTTTTTTTCGAACGAGGTCGCTTCCCGCGGTCGCGATCCGCCCCGGAAGGTGCGGCGGTTCCTATTCCGCGTAGACCGAAACCACCCGTCGGCGACGCAGATTCTCGAACTTCACGACGCCGTCCGACTTGGCGAAGAGGGTGTCGTCCCTACCCCGTCCGACGTTGTTGCCGGGGTGGAAACGGGTGCCTCGCTGTCGCACCAGGATGTTCCCCGCGAGCACCCTCTCACCCGCGTAACGCTTTACGCCCAAACGATTTGGGTTGCTGTCGCGCCCGTTCCTGGACGATCCTACGCCTTTCTTGTGAGCCATCGGATCCTCCTAGACGGTGATGTCGGCGACTCGCACGACGGTGAAGTCCTGACGATGTCCCTGCTTCCGGCGGTAGCCCTTGCGACGCTTCCGCTTGAAGACGGTGATCTTCTTCGTGCGGTCGTGGGCCAGCACCTCCGCCGTAACCTTCGCCCCCTCCACCGTGGGCTCCCCCACCGCAACCTCCTCCTCCGTTCCCGCCAACAGAACGTCGTCGAAGGTCACCAACTCCCCCGTCTCGACGTCCAGCGAGGGAATCAGGATGGTTCTCCCCGGTTCGGCCCGGAACTGCTTTCCGCCGGTCCTGAATACAGCGAACATGAGTGCTCCGCCAGAGTGCCAGAGTGGTCGTATGCGTGGTATCCTGCGATCCAGCAGGACTGGACAGCCTTTTAAGGTAGCCAAGGAGGCTTCGAGGTCAACAACTCAACTCAATCAGTCCAACTCAACTCAACCGGTCCCGCCAACACGCGAGCACCGGCGGCCAACCGGCAACCCGCCGGGGCGCGTGCTTGGCGTCCAGTCGGGCCGTGCCTATCTTCCGGCGCACATGGCTCGGCGGCCCACTCCGAGCCCGGCCCTGGCCCGACCGTCCCCGTCCCCCTTCATCCCCCAACGCAACGCCCATGCCCGTCAAGAGCGACCGCTGGATTCGCAGGATGGCCCTCGAACACGGAATGATCGAACCCTTCGAGAGCGGCCAGATCCGCAACGGCAGCATCTCCTACGGACTCTCGTCGTTCGGATACGACATCCGGGTGGCGTCCGAATTCAAGGTCTTCACCAACGTCCACAACCTGGTGGTCGATCCGAAATCCTTCGACGAGCGCTCCTTCGTGGATGTGAAGGACCGTGAATGCATCATCCCGCCCAACTCGTTCGCGCTGGCGCGCACGGTGGAGCACTTCCGCATCCCCCGCGACGTTCTGGTGCTCTGCGTGGGCAAGAGCACCTACGCGCGCTGCGGGATCATCGTCAACGTGACCCCGCTGGAACCCACGTGGGAGGGATTCCTGACGCTCGAGATCTCCAACACGACGCCGCTGCCCGCCAGGATCTACGGGGGCGAAGGGATTGCCCAGCTCGTCTTCTTCCAGGGAGACGAGGCGCCCGAGGTGGCGTATGCGGACCGGAAGGGCAAGTACCAGGGACAGGTGGGGGTGACGCTGCCGAAGCTGTAGGGGTTCGAATCACCGCGCTCTCGATCGCGTCGGCCCACACCGCGGGAGCGGACGGCCACGGGCGCGATGGTATGCGACAGCGTATCATGGTAGCGAAAGACCGTGACGCGGCGACGAGGCCGGCAAGGGCGGTCCGCGGTCCGCGCCAAAGCCCTTCTGACGGAGGAGGAAGGAGAGCGGAGATGAAAAAACGGCATGCGACCGGCGCGCTGGCGGGAATCCTCGTCGCGGTCGCCGTGTCGGCTCCGGCGTGGCCGCCGGACGCCGGACCGCGCGGCAACCCGGCGGCGCAGGCCGGCGACGAAACGGCCGCAGCCCTGGTCGACGTCTGGATCGACGCCCTGGGCGGCATGGAAACGTACAGGAAGCTGCAGAGCGCCTCCTACACCCTCACCACGGAGATCTGGGACCCCGAAAGCGGCCGCCTCCGCCGCACCCGCCCCCGCTACGTCACCATCGCCCGCCTCGAGACCGGCGAGGCCGCCCGGATCGAGCGCTGGGAGGGCAACGACTTCATCCAGCACGGCTTCGACGGCGTCGCGGAGTGGGCGGTCATGAACGGCGAGACGCTCGGCCCCGGCGACAAGGACTACGACGAGGCGCGCTACGTCTCCGGCGACGTCTTCTACTGGATCGGCCTCCCCTTCAAGCTGAGGGACCCCGGCGTCTTCCTCCACCACGACGGCACCGACGACGAGGGGCGCCACCTGGTGCGCGTCACCTTCGGCGAGGGCGTCGGCGACCACAACGACACCTGGTTCTACACCTTCGAGGACGGTCGCGCGATGCCCGTGTCGATCGGCTACCGGGAGGAGGGGCGCGAGAACGTCAGCCGCACCTACTGGGAGGACATCCGCGAGGTGGACGGATACCTCTTCACGGGACGGCGCGTGCACGTCAACGCGGACGGCAGGATCTGGAAGGTTCTGGTGACGAGCGACTTCGTGCTCAATCCGGAGGTGGATCCGGCGATGTTCAAGGGGCCGTAGCGGGACCCCGGCGACGACTCTCGCGGCATGGGCACGGCGGCGGGGGGACCTTTACCGCCAATCTGGCCAGAAAATCTGGCTAGTTTGGGGGAGTTGCACCGCCCTGCCTCTCCCTGACCTCGATCTCGAAGACCACCGGCCACAGTTTCCCCGTTACATGGAAGGTGCCGGTTCGCCCGTCGTACGCGATGCCGTTGAACACGGCGCCCCCGTGGTCCGGCCGCCCGCTCGCCAGCGCCAGCGCTTCGGCGTCCAGTGAACCGGTTACCACCCCGCTCACCCTGTCGATTCGCACGATCTCGTTCGACCGGTAGATGTTGGCGTAGATGTGCGCTCCGACGCACTCGAGTTCGTTCAGGTTGTGCACCTGGGAGCCGTTGCGCGTGACGGGGATCTCTTCGAGGAGGTCGAAGGTGTGCGGGTCGCGGCGCTGCAGGGTGTCGCTCCCATCGGACATGAAGAGTGATCGGCCGTCGTGGCAGAGTCCCCATCCCTCCCCTTCGTATTCGAGGGTATCCAGCGGCTCGAGCGTCGATGCGTCGTAGACGAAGGCCAGCCCGGCCTTCCAGGTGAGCTGGATCAGGCGGTCGCCGACCCGCGCCAGGCCCTCCCCGAAGTGCTCGTCCGAGAGGGGACGGCTGAGCAGCACCCGGCCGGAAACGACGTCCACCTGCCGGACCTCCGACCTGCCGTACCGTCCCGTGCTCTCGAAGAAGATCGAGTCGTGGACGAGGAGTCCCTGGGTGTAGGCGCCCGGGTCGTGCGGCAGGGTGCGCCTGAGTTCGTAGCGAAGTTCCGCCGGAGGCGGCCAGGGGACGGTCACGGTGAACGCCTGCGTGGCCGAGAGGCCTTCGCCGTCGGTGGCGGTGACCGTCACGGTGGCCCGGCCCTTCGCGACCGCGGTGACCGTGACGGAGGCTTCGGCGGCCGAGACGCCGATAACCGAGGTGTCCGAAGACGCGGCCGCGTAGCCGAGCCGGTCCCCGTCGGGATCGCGGAAGTAGTCCGACGGGTTCACGGCCCCGGTCTCCCCCACCGCAACGGTGTCGGACGGCATCGCGCCGACAGCCAGCGGCGCCCGGTTGGGAACCGTCACGCCGAACGACTGCGTGGCCTCGAGCCCTTCCGTGTCGGTGGCCGTCACCGTCACGATGGTCGCACCCCTAGCGAGCGCGGTCACCGAGGCGGCGTCCCCGGAGACGGCGGCGGCGGCCACCATCGCGTTCGCCACGGCGGCCGAGTACGCGAGCGGGTCCCCATCGGGGTCGTGGAAGTAGCGGGCCAACCCCAGCGTCGTCGTGTCTCCCACCGACACGATCTCCTCGGGGATCGAACCGACAGGCTCGGGCGCCCGGTTGGGAACCGTCGCGGCGAAGTTCTGTATCGCCGCCAGCCCCCCCGGATCCGTGGCCGTCACGGTAACGACCGCCATCCCCCTGGCGCCCGCGGCCACGGTCAACACGCTGCCCGCCACCGCGACCGCCGCGACCCCCGCGTCAGAGACCGCGGCCGCATAGGTCAGTCCCTGCCCGTCGGGATCATCGAAGTAGCCCGACAGCTCCACCGAGGTCGAATCCCCGACCGCGAGTTCGAGCGCCGGAATCACGCCCACCGCCGCCGGACTCCGGTTTGGCACGACAACCGGAAAACGCACCTTCGCCGCGAGTCCACCCACGTCGGTGGCGGTCACCGTCACGTACGCGGTCCCCGGCGCAACCCCTGCGACCGTGACGGTCGCGCCGGCGACCCCGGCCATGGCCACACCCGGATCCGAAGTCTCCGCGGCGTGGACCAGCGCATCACCGTTCGGATCGTCGAAGCACGCCTCCACCGAGACCGCCTCACCCGCGAAGACGGTCTGCGCGGGAATCACGCCGCAGGAACGCGGCGGCCGGGGATTCTCGCATGCCACCACCCACGCGGCGGCAACCGCGAGGGCGAGCGCCGGAAGGGAGACCGGATTCCGGCGGCGGCCCGGGCGGCCGGCCCGCGGAAGGTCACCCCGGCGTTCGAGCGCCTCCGTCCGCGGGCGACTAGAGATTCGCCATCGTCCCCCGCACATGGTCCGCGCTCCTCGCCAGCGCCGCGGCCTCGTCATCGGTAAGCGGAACCTCGACAATCTCCTGCAGCCCGCCCTCGCCCAGCTTGCAGGGCACGCCCAGGTAGATCCCCCGCTGGCCGTACTCGCCCTCTAGGTACGCCGCCGCCGGGAGAATCCTGCGTTTGTTCCTGACGATCGACTCGGCCATCTGCACCGCCGCCGCCGAGGGCGCGTAGTAGGCGCTGCCGGTCTTGAGGTAGCCCACGATCTCCGCCCCGCCGTTGCGGGTACGCTCGATCAGCGCTTCCAGGCGATCGGGCGCGATCAGGCGCGACACGGGGATCCCGCTCACCGCCGTGTATGAGACCAGCGGCACCATGGTGTCGCCGTGCCCGCCCAGCACCATCGCCTGGATGTCCTCCACGCTCACGTCCAGCTCCATCGCGATGAAGGCGCGGAAGCGGGCGGTGTCGAGAACCCCCGCCATGCCGATCACCCGCTCGCGCGGGAATCCGGTCGTCTCCTTGGCGACGTAGGCCATCACGTCGAGGGGGTTCGAGACCACGATCACCACCGAGTCGGGCGCCACCCGCGCGATCTGCTCGCTCACCGAGCGCACGATCCCGGCGTTGGTGCGCAGCAGGTCGTCGCGGCTCATGCCCGGCTTGCGCGCAATCCCCGCCGTTACGATGAAGAGGTCGGACCCCTCGGCGGGACCGTAGTCGTTGGCCCCGGTCACCCGCGTGTCGAAACCCTCCACGGGGGCGCTCTCCCACTGGTCGAGCCCCTTCCCCTGCGGAATTCCATCGATGATGTCGATGAGGACGACCTCCTGGCACAACTCCTTCTCGGCAAGGCGCTGGGCACAGACTTCTCCCACATGTCCGGCGCCGACTACGGTGATCTTTCTGGCCATCTAGCGGTTTCTCCATCGGGTTGGAAGCGAAAAAGGTACGGTCGCGACGGGGTCCGGCGCCGATTGTCGGCCGGGTGTCTTCATCCGCCCGTCTGCGAAAGGGCGATCAGCCCACCCGAACCTTCCGTGGAGCCCTGCACCAGCAGGTGCTTTTCGGGCTTGATGCGAAGCGTTTCGTTGATCAGGGGCTCCAGCGCCTCCCCACGCCTCAGGGCGTCCCGGAGCGGGGTCTGGATCGTGCCGAAGAGGCAGGGGCGGAGCTGTCCGTCGGCCGTGAGCCGCATGCGGTTGCAGCGGCTGCAGAAGTTGTGGCTCATCGGCGTGATGACCCCGATGGTGCCCTGGGCGCCGGGAAAGCTGTAGTACGTCGCCGGGCCGTTGCCGGGCGGACCGGGGACGGGCTCGAGGGCGTCCACCCCGGCCACGCGGGAGAGAGCCTCGTCGCAGGAGAGAAAGTTGGACGCGCTCAGCTCCAGATTCGACTCCGTCGGCATGACTTCGATGAAACGCACGTGGAGGGGGCGGTCACGGGAGAGTTCGGCGAAGTCGGGTACTTCGTCGTCGTTCTGCCCGCGCATGAGCACCACGTTGATCTTGATCGGGTCGAAGTCGACCGCGTGCGCCGCGTCGAGACCCTCCATGATCCGGGCCAGCGTCCCCGGACGGCGCGCGATGGCGTCGGCACGGTCGGGGCGCAGCGAATCGAGCGAAATGTTCACCCGGCTGATGCCCGCATCCCGGAGCCGCTTCGCGACCGGCGCCAGCAGCACCGCGTTCGTGGAAAGCGCGATGTCCTCGATCCCGGGGACCGCCGCGAGCAGGTCCACCAGCCGCGGGAGGTCCTTTCGAACCAGCGGCTCCCCTCCGGTGAGGCGGAGACGTTTGAGCCCCATGTCGGCCATCACCCTGACGATTTCGGCAATCTCCTCGTAGGTGAGGATTTCGCCGCGGCGCAGCCAGGGGAGTCCCTCTTCCGGCATGCAGTAGACGCAACGCAGGTTGCACTTGTCCGTAACCGAGATGCGCAGGTACTCGATGCGGCGCCCGAAACCGTCCACCATGTCGCGGGCCGTTCCGTTCGAGGCTGCCCGGACCCCGGGCATCGCGTAGCTCATCGGCCGAGCGTCCCTCCCGGTACCCGGCCGGCAAGGGCGTCCGCTCCGAGTTCCGCTCCGCCGACTTCCATGGGCACCTGCCCCTCCAGCCACTCGGCTTCGCCGTCCAGGTATCTTTCGCGCTTCCAGACCGGCAGCCGCTTCTTGATCTCCTCGATCACGTACCGCGCCGCGTCGAAGGCCTCCGCCCGGTGGGGCGTGGAAACCGCGATTGCCACGCTGACCTCGCCTACCGCCAGCTCCCCCAGCCGGTGTACCGCGGCGATGCGGTCGGTCCCGGCGCGGGCTCCGGCCTCGGCAACGATCGCCGCCAACTGCTCCCGCGCCATCTCGGCGTATCCCTCATACTCCATGCCGCCGACCGGACGCCCCTCGTTGCAGTTGCGGACCGTGCCCAGAAAGAGCGCCACGGCTCCGTCCTCCGGCGCGCCGACCCGTTCCACGACGATGGAAGGATCGATGGGGTCTGTGGTTATGTCGCTACTGGTCATTTTCTGCGCCAAACCGT
Source organism: Gemmatimonadota bacterium (assembly GCA_028874995.1). Classification (GTDB taxonomy): domain Bacteria; phylum Gemmatimonadota; class Gemmatimonadetes; order Longimicrobiales; family Gaopeijiaceae; genus Bin94. The sequence continues at coordinate 23,076 of JAPPGM010000052.1, forward strand.
CTCACCCCCCGGCAACGGGGGGGATCAGGGCCACTTCGTCTCCGTCCGACAGTTCGCTGCCGACGTGAGCATAGCTGCGGTTGACCGCGACGGCAGGGGCGGACGGAAGGTCGGCCCAACCGCCACCACGGGCCCGCAACTCAGAAAGAAGTGTGCCCACGGTGGCGCGATCCGGCAAGGAGACGAGGGTACTTGCCTGGCCGACCCGCTCCCGGTGAGCTGCAAAGAAAAGGACCGTGACCTCCACCGGGCAAAGGTGCGGATTCGCGGCCGCCTAGCCGGCCCCGGTCGACCGGCCGTCGGACGCCTCGAGGCGCGCAACCCGGGCGCGCAGATGCTTGGACGGCTTGAAAACCGGTGACACGCGGGCGGGAACCTGCACCGGCTCGCCCGTTCTGGGATTCCTCGCCACGCGTGCCTTGCGGTGACGCACCTTGAAGGTGCCGAAGCCACGTATCTCAATTCCGTTCCCCTGCGCGAGCGCCTGCTTTACCGCATTCAGGAATCCATCGACCACCAGGGCGCATTCCTTCTTGGTCAGACCTGGGCCGATCGCCTCGGCTACCTGCTCAACGAGATCCGCTTTCGTCATTGCCCCTCCTCCGAGCCGGCGCCCAAGGCGCCCATGTTGGCTGCTCCGCCCCTCTCGCTGGAACGAGTTGGCTGTTTGTGTTCGGTCGTTACGTACCGCTCGTTGTCGGTCGGTAAGTAACAGAGTTGCGTACCCAACGTCAAGTCGGACAAGGATCACCCCGTTCGGCGCGTGCGCGTGCGCGTGCCGCCATCAAGGTCACGAAATCGTTGAAAAGATAGCGGCTGTCGTGGGGTCCGGGCGCCGCTTCCGGGTGGTACTGGACCGCCATGACGGGCAGCCTCACGTGGGAGACCCCGGCGACCGTACCGTCGTAGAGGTTGCTGTGCGTGACCCTGAGGCCGGGCGCGCCGGGCACTTCATCCCCTTCCCCGCCCCTCACCGCAAAACCGTGATTCTGGGAGGTGATCTCGACCGTCCTCAGGTCATGGTTCATGACCGGGTGGTTTCCGCCGTGATGGCCGAAGGGGAGCTTGAAGGTCTCCGCCCCGAAGGCCCTGGCGATGAGCTGGTGACCGAGGCAGATCCCGAACACCGGGATCCCGCTCCCGGCGACCTCGATGATCGTCTCCGCAACCCGTTCCACCGCGGCCGGGTCGCCCGGTCCGTTGGAGAGGAAGAGACCGTCCGGATTCAGCGCGAGAACCTCGGCGGTATCCGCTTCCGACGGCAGCACGGTGACGCGGCAGCCGCGCTCGGAGAGGAGGCGCGGCGAACTTGCCTTGACCCCGAAGTCGAAAGCGGCCACGTGGTATTCCTCCCTTCCGACCGCCGGGACCACATAGCGGCTGTCGGTGGAGACACCGCATGCCAGCTCCAGGCCCTCCATCTTCGGGTGGGCGAGAATGCGTTCGCGGAGCTCTGCCTCCTGCACACTCTCCGGCGCGATTCCCGCGCGCATGGCGCCCTCGTTGCGGATGTGGCGGGTGAGCGCCCGGGTATCCACGTCACGGATTCCCACCACCCCGTGACGGCGGAGGTAGTCTTCCAGCGTGTCCCGGCTCCGCCAGGAGCTCGGTGCGCGCGAAGCCTCCCGTACGATGAAACCTGCAACCTGGGGTCGAACCGACTCCACATCTTCGGCGTTGGTCCCGTAGTTGCCGATCAGGGGATAGGTCATGGTGACCAGCTGTCCCGCGTAGGAGGGGTCGGTGAGCACCTCCTGGTAGCCAGTCATCGAGGTGTTGAAGACCACTTCGCCGAGTGCAACGCCACGGACGCCGAGCGAATGTCCATCGAAGCGGCGGCCATCCTCGAGGAGGAGGCAGGCGGGCTCCGGTGCGGCGGGGCGGGGGTTTCTTCCGGATGGCAAGGGCGGGGTCATCGTGATGAATCTAGTGGGGGGCATTCGGGCGTCAACGGCAACCTCGGCGACTCGCTATCTTCCCGACAGGGGACGCGGTGCCCGACCGGCGTCGCCCCGAACCCGTGCGGGAACCGGAGGGAAGCGCATGGCGACAGATCCGCCGCTGGTCTTCGTCCACGCGGACGAGTCATGTCTGGGCAACCAGTTCGCCGGGCGCGACCGTCCCGGGGGAGCGGCCGTTCTGCTGGAACACTGGAGGGACGGTACGTGGAAGCGCCGCGACCTGTGGACTTCCGATCCGTCCACGACCAACAACCGCATGGCCATCACCAGCGCCCTCCTGGCCCTCGGTGCCCTCCGCGGCCGCTGCAGGGTCGTTTTCGTCTCCGATTCCCAATACCTGGTGAAAGGGGCGTCCGAATGGATGCCCGGGTGGAAGCGGAAGGGGTGGAAACGGAAGGGCGGCCCGATCGAGAACCTGGACCTGTGGCGGCGTCTGGACCGGATCGCCGCCCGCCACGACGTGAGGTGGGAGTGGATACGCGGGCACGCGGGTGATCCCAGGAACGAGTACGTGAACGACCTTGCGCAAAAGGCCGCCCGGGAGCTGTCGGCGGCACCCGAACCGGTGCCCTCGGGGTTCGGTGACTGGCTCGAGGAGCAGCGCGACGAGAAGGAGCGCTACTTCGACTACTTCGAATTTGCCCCGCCGGCCGAGGAATAGGAGACCAGCGGGCAGGAGACTGGGAAAGGGTGCGCGCAGCCTAACCTAACTGCCAGCACAAACTGCTAGCACTTCGCCGCCGTGTGCCGGACGCAGCCGTAGCCGAACTCGGCCGTCATGGCCGCAACGACAGCCGGCGCGACGGCGACCGGGGCGACTTCACGCCGCAGCAGCCGACTGAGGCTCGTGACGGGGCGGCCGCGCAGCCCGCACGGGACGATCGTATCGAAATACGACAGGTCGGTGTTCGCGTTGACGGCAAAGCCGTGTGATGTGATCCACCCCGACGACACCCGGATCCCGATGGCCGCGACCTTGGCGTCCCGCGCCCACACCCCCGTCGCGCTCTCGTCGCGCCGGCCCGCGATACCGAAGGCGCCCAGCGCCCGGATGAGCACCTGTTCCAGACTGCGCAGATACGCGTGGAGGTCCGTGCGGTCCGGTTTGAGGTCCAGGATCGGGTAGCCGACCAGCTGTCCCGGTCCGTGATAGGTCACGTCGCCGCCGCGCCCCGCTTCGTACACTTCGATGCCCCGCGCGGAGAGCTCGCCGGGGGACAGGAGGATGTGGGCGCGGCCGCCGCGCGACCCCAGCGTGATGACGTGGGGATGTTCCAGCAGGAGCAGGGTGTCGGGGATCTCGCCCCTTCTGCGCCGGTCCACGAGGGCGGCCTGGAGCTGCTGCGCCTCCCGGTAGCCGGTCGGCGGCAGGGATCGCACCGCGAGGGTGCGGTCCTTCCACGGTGCCGGCGCGGACGACGGCGCGTCCGGCGGCCCCATCACGGTGTCCGGCGCGCGCCGTGTCGTTGCCACGACATCCTCCTCCCGCGCCACGCGGGCGCGCGCCGTCAGGCGTCCTCAGGGAAGTCCTCGAGCAGCTCCTTGAGCGAGGACAGGAAGCGCGCCGAGTCGGCCCCGTCGACGAGCCGGTGGTCGTACCCGAGGGAGAAGTACGACCGTTTGCGGATGGCCATGGAGTCCTGGCCGGAATCGGGGTCGGTCAGCACCACAACGCGCTTTTCGATCGATCCCGTCCCCAGGATGGCCGAAGTCCCCTTGGGAATGATGGGCATGCCCACCATGGTGCCCAGAACACCGGGGTTGGTGATCGTGAAGGTGGCCCCCTGGATCTCGGACGGTGACAGCTGCCTGGCCTTCGCGCGCGTGGCGAGGTCGATGATCTTCCTCGCCGTCCCCACCAGGCTCAGATCGTCCGCGTCGTGAATGACCGGAACGATCAGGCCCGGGTTCAGGTCCACTGCCATGCCCAGGTTGACCGCGCCGCGGTAGATGATGTTTTTCCCGGACAGCACGCCGTTGATCGACGGGAAGTCCCGGAGGATCCTCGAGCAGGCCCACGCCACGAATGCGGTGTAGGAGACGCGCGCGCCGCGCTTCGCCCAGCGGGCCTTGTTTTCCCGCCGGATCCGGTCCACGACACTGAAGTCGATCTCGATGATCGAATGCACGTGCGAATGGATCCGCTTGGACAGCACCATGTGCTCCGCGGTGAGGCGCCGCACCTTGTCCATCGTTTCGACCCGGTCTTCCTCGCGAACCGGGAAGGCCGGGTGCTCCACCTCACGCGCGAAGCGGCGCCAGAGGTCGTCGCCGGATGGGGGGGCGGGGCGGGGATCGGCCGTTGCGGGAGCAGGGGTGGGCGTACGGGGTGACGGGGTGGGGGTGGGGGGGACGGGGTGGGTCGCAACGGGTACGGGAGGCGCCGTGGGGGGGGAGGGGGCGGGTTCAGGCGCCGGAGCGGTATCTGCGACCCGGCCACGCTCGATGAACGCCAGAATGTCCTGCTTGGTCACGCGCCCCTGGTGGCCGGTCCCGGTCACGCGCGAGATGTCCACACCGGCTTCGGCGGCGATCCTCCGCACAACGGGGGTCGACCGGGTTCGCAGACGCTCCTCGCTGGTGGCGGTGCAGGAAGGGTCATCGGGTTCGGGGGAGGCCGGGGGCGGGGTGGTGGGGGCGGCCGCAGGCGGCGTGACGGCGGCTGTTTCCTTCGATGGCTCCGCTTCGGCGGGTGTGGCCGCCGCGGTCGTGGACCCACCCGCTCCGTTCGGGTCGATATAGGCCACGATCGTACCGACCTCGACGGTCTCCCCCTCGGCCACCAGGATCTCGGTCAGGGATCCCGCCGACGGCGACGGGATCTCGGCATCCACCTTGTCGGTGGAGATCTCCAGGATGGGCTCGTCGCGTTCGACGGCGTCGCCGACCTCCTTCAGCCACTTGGACACCGTCCCCTCGGCGATTGACTCGCCCATCTGGGGCATCGGCACTTCGATTCGGGACACGGGCACTGCTCCATGCGCGGGTTCGGGAGCCGGGCCGGCGGCTTCGCAACCGGGCCGCCGGTCGCCCCGGCGTCAGTATCCTACAAGATAACGCGCCGCGGTCACCACATCGCCAACCCCCGGAAGGAAATAGTCCTCCAGTTCGCCGCTGAAGGGCACCGGCGAGTCGATGGCCGTAACGCGCAGAATCGGCCCGTCCAGCCATTCGAAGGCCCGCTCGTTCATCCGGATCGCGATCTCCCCGGCGATCCCTCCCGTTCGCGTGTCCTCGTGTACGATCAGAAGCTTGCCCGTCTTCTTCAGCGAGTCCGCGATCGCCTCCTCGTCGAGGGGCAGCAGCGTCCTCAGGTCGACGACCTCGGCGCGGATCCCGTCCCGGGCCAGCTCGGCGGCCGCCTCGAGGCTGCGGTGAACCATCAGCCCGTAGGTGACGATCGTGAGGTCCTCGCCCTCCAGGGCCGTGCGCGCACTGCCCAGCGGAATCACGTAGTCCTCGGAGGGGAGCACCTCGCGGCAGTGGGGCGCGCGGTACAGCCCCTTGTGCTCCTCGAAGATCACCGGGTTGTCGTCGCGGATCGAGCTCTTGAGCAGCCCCTTCGCGTCGCGGGGATTCGACGGGTAGACGATCTTAAGGCCGGGGGTGTGGAAGAAGGCCATCTCGACGTTCTGGGAGTGGAACGGTCCCCCCCGGTTGCCCCCGCCGACCGGTCCGCGAACAACCAGCGGCATCGGTCCGGCACCGCGGTAGAGCGATGTGGCGATGTAGTTCGTCAGCACATCGTAGGCCGGCGAGATGAAGTCCATGAACTGCATCTCGACGACGGGACGAAGGCCCATGTGCGCGGCTCCGGCGGCCGCTCCGGTGAAGCCCCCCTCCGAGATGGGCGTGTCGATGACGCGTGAGGGGCCGAAACGGTCCAGGAACCCCCGCGTGACCTTGAAGGCCCCGCCGTACGCGCCGATGTCCTCGCCCATGAGGAACACGCGCTCGTCCCGCTCCATCTCCTCCCAGAGCGCCTCGCTGATCGCTTCCAGCACGGTGACCGGCCGGCCCGACCGGGTCCGGGTGACTTGTGCGGGTGCGTCATTCGGCATGGGGCGGTCCCATCGCGTCGTTCGGGGCGGGGGTGTCGGGGGCCGGGGGGTCGCGCCGCGTCCAGGGGGGATGCGGCGCGGCGTCGGTGCAGACCGGAACCAGAGCGTCCCGGGTGGAAGGTCCCGGCTCCTTCGCCAGTCTCGCCGCCGCGTGCTCCACGCCCGCGGCGGCCGCCTTCCGGATCGCGTCCAGCACCTGCTCCGGCAATCCGTCTTCGGTCACCGCCAGCTCGGCAAAGGCATCGTGGTGTTCCCATCGATTCCCGTCACCCGCATCGAGCAGTTCGATCAGCGTCGGACCCTCGCCGTTGACCGCGCGCCGCCTCGCCGCCGCAACCGTCGGGAAGATACGCTCGGGTGAATCCCTCCCCACCCTTGCGAAGGCGATTCCATAGCTCGCCGCCACGGCCTCGATATCAGCATGGTCGGAACCGTCCCCTGTCTGCGGGGCAGCGAGGACCACGATCAGGGGCACCCCCAACGCCCCCGCTAGGTTGACCCCCTCATGCCAGCCACCCGATTGCAGCGCCGAGCGGCGTTCGAACACCAGCGCGGCCCGGTCCTCTCCCCGCTGCCTGAACGCGAAAGCCGCGCCCGCCAGCACCTGGGTTGCGGTGCCTCCCCGAGGGGCGCCCCAGCCGATGATCCCCCGCCGCAGGTCGGTCCAGCTCAGCCCGCCCTCCCGCGCCGAGGCCGAACTTGTCCCCTTCCCGGCCAGGTGGCGCAGGAATTCGAGGGGAGTGGCCCCGAACGCCAGCGCCGGCCCGGGCGCCAGAGGACCGGGGTGGCAGAGGTCACCCTTTCCGTCGGTCCCGCCGCGCATGGCCCGGGCGAGTACGGTGGATCTCGGGTCCACGCGGAAACCGGCCAGATCGGCGTGGAGCACTTCGGATCGGGCCAGATCCCGGACGCGTGCCTCAAGAAAACGTGCTTGAAACCCCAGGTACAGCAGATCCCTTGCAACCTCCGACCCAAGGGTCGCGGGGAAACTGTTGGGCGCGTGACCCGCCGGCTCGGGGGTCAAGAGGCCGGATTCCCTACCGGTCGGGAAGGCCGGACGGCTCGTTCCCGTCGGGGGGTGGAACCTCTTCGCCGGTCGTCTCCTCCGGGTCCGGCGGAACCTCTTCGACCCCGGGGATCAGAATCGGCGATTCCTCGCCCTCCTGCAGCAGCGGCGTCGGCACCGTTGGCGCGTCCATTCCCTGGAGCACCGAGGTGGGCCCGGTCGCGCGGGAGGACATGATGGCCAGGATCAGCGACAGTCCCATGAACGCGGACCCCCCAATCCACGTCGCGCGCGTAAGGAAGGAGGTCGCCTGGCGACCGCCCAGAACCTCGGTCGCGGCGGCGCCGCCACCCATCGCGGCCAATCCGCCGCCCTTCCCCGCCTGGAGCAGGATGACCACGCCCAGGAACAAACCGTCGAGAACCAGCAGAGTCAGAAGAAATCCGTACATGTCACCGTGGATCTTGTATGCGTACAGCTCTTGCGCATCGGAAGCTGCCCCGGGAGCTGCCCTGTGTCAACCCGCTCCCGCCCCCGCCTCGGCGATCCGCGCGAAGACATCCGGATCCAGACTCGCGCCTCCCACCAGCACTCCGTCCACATCGCGCGCCGACATCAGCGCGGCCGCGTTGCCGGGCTTGACGCTGCCTCCGTAGAGCACGGGAGCCCGTCCCAACGCGCCCAGCGCATCCCGCACGATCCCGTGCGCCTCGGACGCATCGCCGGGCGTGGCGGTCTCTCCGGTCCCGATCGCCCAGACCGGCTCGTAGGCGACCATGAATTCGGCAACGCCCGCGAGCGACCCCGCAAACGCGCCGACCTGTCTGCGCAACACCTCATCCAGACGGCCGGCCCGTCGCTCCTCCAGCTGTTCGCCCACGCATACGACCGGAACCAGGCCAGCCCGCACCGCCGCTCCCACCTTGCGGTCGACCTCGGCGTCGGTCTCACCGAAGACGTGTCGCCGCTCGGAGTGGCCGATCAGCACCAGCGCGGCCCCGGCTTCCTTCGCCATCTCGGCCGAAATCTCTCCGGTCAGGGCTCCGGCGGCCTGCCAGTGGATGTTCTGGACACCGAAGTCGGCCCGGGTGCGCGCGCTGTCGATCGCGGTGCTCAGAGACAGGTCGGGCGGGAAGAAGACGAGCCGAACCGAATCGTCTCTCACCTCGGGGCGGAAGCGGGAAAAGAACCGCTCGGTTGCGACGGGCCCGTGATGCATCTTCCAGTTGCCGGCCACCACCTTGGCCATCAGCGTGTCCTCCGGAGCTTCAGGGTTCGCTGGAAAGGTCTGCGGCCACGTGCCGGGAGCGCCGGGCCGAAAGCGCCGCCACGCCGGGCAGCTCCTTGCCGGCGAGCAGGTCGAGCGACGCGCCGCCGCCCGTGGAAATGTGGCTGATGCGCGTGGCGACGCCAGCTGCGCGGGCCGCGGCAGCCGAATCCCCACCCCCGACAATCACCGTCGCTCCCCGGTCCGCGACATCGGCCGCCATCCGCGCCACCCCGACGGTACCGTGCGCGAATTCGTCGATTTCGAACACCCCCAGCGGGCCGTTCCACACCACGGTTGCCGCCCCCGCCAGGTAATCACCGAAGAGACGGACCGTAACCGGGCCGACGTCGCCCACCGCTTCGCCGGGGGGGATGTCCGCGCGATCCACGACCCGGGTGGGGGCGCCCGCCGCGATTGCCGGCGCGGTGACGCAGTCCACCGGGAGCACCAGACGCGAGGCCGCGGCTTCGAGCACCTCCGTAGCGACTCCGGTCTTCTCCGCTTCGACCAGCGACGTCCCGGTTTCCATCCCCATGGCGCGGAAGAAGGTGTTGGCCATGGCGCCCCCCACCAGCAGGGCGTCCACGCGCGGCAGCAGCGCCTCGATGACGTCGATCTTGCCGGAGATCTTGGCCCCCCCAAGGGCCGCCACGAAGGGACGGCGCGGTTCTTCGAGCGCATCCGCAAACGCCACGAGTTCCCGCTCCACCAGCGCCCCCGCCACCGCCATACCCCCCTTCGCGCGCACGGCACGAGGCAGCCCGTCCGTGGAAGCGTGCGCGCGGTGCGCAGTTCCGAATGCGTCCAGGACGAAATGGTCAGCCCATTCGGCCCAGTCGGTTGCCAGCGCCCGTTCGTTGGCCGTCTCCCCCGGGAGAAAGCGCGTGTTCTCAAGGAGGATGACCGAACCCGGCTCGGCAGCTCCCACCGCACGCCGGACCCCGGGGCCCCACGTGTGCGGCACGAACCCCACCGGCGCGGCGAGCAGCTCGTCCAGGCGGCGGGCCACCGGCTCCATCGTGAGCGCCCTGTCCTGGCGCCCGCCCGGCCGCCCCAGGTGCGAGAGGATGACGACCTTCGCGCCCGCGGCGACGAGTCGTTCGATGGTCGGCACGGTGCGCTCGATTCGGGAAGCGTCCGACACCATTGCGGCCGTGGACTGCCCCGCACCCTCCTGCTGCGCCGCCGGGGTCAGGGGAACGTTGAAGTCGGCCCTGAGCGCGATGGCGGTCCCCTTGATGGGGCGTTCCTCCAGGTCGTCCAGGTCGTGGGGAACCATCCGGCGCCGGCCAGCGGGCACGAAGGTCAGCTCAAGATCCTGTTGCTCGCGCGGATATCACCGCGGACCGTCGGCTTCAAAGGGGATCTCGACGGCCTGATACTCGGGATCGGGTTGGGATCCCGTCCTATTCGGCTCGAACCGGATCGAGAACTCGACCCAGGTCCCGACCTTCTGTCCCGCACGGGTGGCCGGCAGGAACCTGAAGGAGCGGGTCGCCCGCAGCGCGGCCTCATCGAGTCCCCGCCTGCCCGACGAAGTCCGAACCGTGGGCGTCTCCGGAGTTCCGTCCGGACGCACCCAGAGCAAGACGCGCACAACGCCTCCGATGCCGGCGGCTTGCAACGCGACCGGGTACTCTTCGGTCACAACGCGACGAGCAAGGTCGCGATCCAGAAGGGACGGCAGCGTCGGGGGGAGCGGCGGAGGGGGGCCGTCCAGCCCTTCGGCGGGCGCTGGCCGTGGCGGGGGTTCGAGCTCGGGTGCAGGACGCTGCTCTTCCGGAACGGCCAACTCCTCGACTTCCACCACCACCGGCGGCACCGGGGGAGGCGACGGTGGGGGATCAACCGCTGTGGGCCTGGCTTCCGGCAACGACAGAAACAACCGCGCAAGGGAAGCGCGGGCCGGCGGGACAAGCAATGCGCCAATCAGCAGCAGCACCACTGCGGCTGCCGCGAGAAGCCTTCTTCGGGTCCCAACGGAGCGTGACGCGCCAGCGGACTGCATTCGCACGTACTCGGCTGCCAGCTCGGCGCGCAACTCGGGCCCGAACGAGCACCGCTCCTCGATCGAGAGGTCGCGAAGGTCACGATCGAGGCGAGCCAGGTCAGGTGAACCCGTCTGCCCGGCTTCCGGATACCTGATGCTGCCTCCAGTGTCGTCGCGACGGCGTTTCATCGTTGGCCTCCGGCAGCGTCCGCGGCGACGGCGGCCTTCAGCCTCGTGAGCGCTCGGTGCATCCGAACCGCAACCGCGTTCGAGGTGATTCTCAGCGTGTCGGCGATCTCCGCGTTGCCGAGGTCAGCTCCGTAGCGGAGGGAAAGGATCTCCTGGTCGGCCGGCCGCAAGGTCGCTGCCGCGTTGAAGAGCCTGCGCAACTGTTCCTCCCGCAGAAGCCGTTCTTCCTGGGACGGTCCCTGCGAGACCAGGTCGGGCACGCGGTCCAGGGAGATGTGGAGGGACCCTTTGCGCCGCAGCGTGCGGAGGTAGTCCGTGACCGCGTTGCGCGCGATACGCAGCAGCCAGGTGCGGGGGGCCGACCGTTTGGGGTCGTATCGCCGGAGCGCGCGCAGTGCCTTGAGGAAAACCTCCGAGGTGACATCTTCCGCGACTTCCCGGGTGGGGACCCGGAAGCGCACATACCGATAGACGGACTCGCGATAGTCGCGGAACCAGGCGTCGAAGTCGGGAGGGAGTTCGGGCGACGCGGCAGCCGCTTCACGAGTCCGGGTGCGCGGCCGGTTGGACCGTCGCCGGACTCTCGTCTCTGTGGGGCTCATCATCGTTATCCCCAATACGTTGCCATGTGACGCCGCTTACAACCGGGCCGCAGTATCGACGTTCGGCACTGGAGTCAGCCCAGGCGCTCGCCCACGTACTCGACCAGGTCGACCAGCCTGGACGAATATCCCCACTCGTTGTCGTACCAAGCGAGTACCTTCACCAGGCGCCGGCCCATGACCGCCGTGCTGAGCGCGTCCACGACCGAGCTGGCGGACTCCCCGGTAAAGTCCACCGAGACCAGCGGCGCTTCCTCGACTCTGAGTATGCCCGCCAGCTCCGTGGAGGCCGCGGCGCGCAGGGCGTCGTTGACCTCCTGCTCGCTCACGTCCTCCTCCAGCTCGGCCACCAGGTCCACGAGGGACACGTCGGGGGTGGGGACCCGGATGGCCATGCCGTCCAGCTTGCCCTCCAGTTCGGGAAGGACCAGCGAAATCGCCCGGGCCGCGCCCGTGGTGGTGGGAATCATGCTCACGGCGGCCGCGCGGGCGCGGCGGAGATCCTTGTGTGGCCCGTCCAGCACCGCCTGTCCCGCCGTGTACGCGTGGATCGTGGTCATGAGGCCGCGGACGATGCCGAACTCCTCCAGGAGCACCTTGGCCACGGGCGCCAGGCAGTTTGTCGTGCAGCTGGCGTTGGAGATCAGGTGATGGCTGGCGGGGTCGTAGAGATGGTGATTGACCCCCAGCACGACCGTGATGTCCTCGTCCTTTGCCGGCGCCGAAATCACCACCTTCCGGGCCCCCGCATCCAGGTGCTTCGAGGCCAGTTCCCGGCTCCTGAAGATCCCGGTGGACTCGACCACCACGTCCACCTGCAGCTCCTTCCAGGGCAATCGGGCCGGATCGCGCTCCGAGAGGACCAGGATTTCGTCCCCGTCAACGATCAGCCCGTCGTCCGACAGCTCCACCGAACCCGGATAGGAACCGTGCACCGAGTCGTATTGCAAGAGGTGCGCGAGCGTCCTGCTGTCCGTGAGGTCGTTGACGGCAACGAAGTCGAGGTTGGTATTCCCCGACTGCTTGGCGGATCTCAGGACGTTCCTGCCGATGCGGCCGAAGCCGTTGATCGCGACTCTGACGGACATGTGCGCGGTGCTCCCGCGGCGGGACTTCGCCGCTTCAGTTGGAATCGAGGGAAATCGGGACGGTGCGTGAGAACGCGTACGCGATGACGGTTTCCGGACCGCCGGACTCCAGGGCCCGGGCAGCCGCCACGATGGTGGCACTCGTGGTGATGACGTCATCCACCAGGAGCAGCCGCTGACCCGCCAACCTGTCCCGAAAGCCCCCCGCCACCGCGAACGCGCCACTGACGTTAGCCCGGCGCTGCATGGGATTCAAGGCAGTCTGGGTGCCCTTCTGGCTGGGCCGTTCCAGACAGTGCAGCAGGGGCAGGTCCAGCGCGGCGGCCAGGGCGATGGCGATCACCTCGGCCTGGTTGTACCCCCGGCGTTGCAGGTTGCGCCGGGAGGTGGGAACCGGGACCACATGGTGCGCTCGCCGGACCTCTTCCCCGGCCCGGCGAGCCATCTCCACCCCCATGAAGTGGCCGGCGCCCCGCCAGCCCTGGTACTTGAGCGCGTGCACCAGTTCCCGGGCGGGAGATTCCAGCAGGCTGGCCGCGTGGGCGCTCCCGAGCAGCTCGGGCCAGTCGGCGCATTCGAGGCAGGACGGCGCCGCCCCGGTCCCCAGCGGCGCCCCGCAACGGTCGCATACCGGAAGCGGGACGCGCGGCAACCTCATCCGGCAGTTTCGGCACACCGGCCCCTCGCCGGCCCGAACCTCTTCGCCGGCTGAACCGCCGCACCCCGCGCAGGCCGGAGGCAGCAGGAAGTCCACCCACCCCCCCACCACCCCACGCCACCCCACCCCGGCCCAGCCACGCGCCATCATTCGAGCGCCCGCGCCATCACCCCACGCGGCGGCGGCTGCCCGAACCACCGTGCATACGCGGCCTCCGCCTGGCGCACCAGCATCTCGCGACCGTCGCGGGCAGGTATGTCCAGTGCCGCCGCCTGTCGACACAGCGCCGTGGGGTCCCTTCCGTACACAAGATCGATTACCGCTCGTGGACGTGCCGCAAGTTTCCGCAAATCGAGCGGGGCCGCGTGTCCGTCGAGGCCCACGGAAGTGGCGTTGACGACCACGTCGGCCAACTCCCCGCGCCAGTCACCGATCCGGCAAAGGCGGGCGTCGCCGAACCGGTCCACCAGCTTCCGCGCCCTGTCCCCGCTCCGATTCCACAGCAGCACCCGGACCACCCCCGGCGAGCCCAGCAGCGCATGGACCACCGCCCGCCCCGCCCCTCCCGCGCCGAGCACCAGCACGTCAAGGTCCCCGCCCAACCCCGCCACCCCCCCCCTCCACGTACCGGCGAACCCTTCCACATCGGTATTGTCCCCCCAGACCTCTCCGTCCCTGGCCCAGAAGGTGTTGCACGCACCCGTGGCCTCGACCGCGCCGGTCCGGCGGTCCAGGAACGCCACGACCCGCTCCTTGTGCGGCACAGTGACATTGCCCCCTCCCCCGTTCAGCGCCAGACGACGAAGCAGCGGACCGCACTTCTCGGCGGATACCCGGCGGGCGACGTAGGAAGCTTCCCGGCCGGTAATACGGAATGCAGCATTGTGTATTATGGGAGAGAGGCTGTGAGCCACGGGATCGCCCAGCACCGCGAACAGCGCGGGCCGGTTGGTCTCCGTGCGCCGGTCACCCACGGTCCCCGCTCACGTCTCGCGGGTTCCCGGTCCCCGTCCCGCCGTCTCACGTCCACCCGGTTTCACGCCGTGCGATCCCCCCCGGCGGCGATCCGCGCCATGACCGCCCCGACCAGCCGCTCCAATTCGCTGAAGGTGGCCCGGTAGACATCGTCCGAGCCCCCGAATGGGTCCGCGACCCCGCCGCTCTCCCCCGCCATCTCGGTGAGAAGGCGGCACTTCTCGCCGCCGCCGAGTTCCAGAGCCCGCCACAGGTGGAATTCGTCCATGCAGAGAGCCAGGTCGGCGGTCGCCATGACCGAGTCCGTCAGCGTCGCGCTCCGGTGCGCCTCAAGTTCCAGCCCCGCCGCGGCCACGACCCTGCGCGCTCCCGCGCTGGCTGGCGCCCCGTCGTGCGCGGCCGCCCCCGCCGAGCCCACCGTCACCCCCGCGATCCCGCCGTCGGCGATGGCCCGCCGCGCGATCGCCTCCGCCATGGGCGAACGACAGGTGTTGCCCGTGCAAATGAACAGGATGTGCAAGAACCCTCTCGACTCGCTCAACCGCCCCCGCCGCCCCCACCGCCACCGGACGGCACGGAGAGCGGGAGGCGCACTATTTCGTTCAATTCTAGCACGTCGAGCGGGCCCTGGCGTATCAATTTGGGACAATCTTCGCGCAGGCTCACCAACGTCGACGCGGCGCCCCCGGGAAGCGGTCCCGCGTCGAGCACGAACGGCTCCGTTCCGAGCGAGATCACCGCCTCGCGGGCCTCCCGCGCGGTAACCGCCGGTGGCGCACCCGGCCGGTTCGCCGACGTGGAGGTGATGGGACGCCCCGCCTCGCGCAGGAGCCGCAAGGTGAGGGGGTGGGCGGGAACGCGCACGGCAACGGATCCGTCGGGGGCCTTCGCGCCGGGAAGAAAGCGGTCCGCGGGATCATCGAGGACGAGTGTGAGGGGACCGGGCCAGAAAGCGCGCGCGAGGGCCCTTCCGCGGGCACCGAGGAGGTCCCCGATGCTACGCGCCGACGGAATCAGAACCACGAACCCGCCGGCCGACCGGTTCTTGAGCCCGCGCAGCCGTGTCAGCGGGCCGTTCTCCAGGAATCCGCCGAGTCCGTACACCGCTTCGGTCGGGTGAATGACGAGCTCACCTGACTCCAGATGCCGGCGCGCCTCCCGCAGCGATCCCTCGTACGACGTCACACGAGTCCCCGCGCGACGTAGGTCTCCGCGACGGCCAGGTCCTGCGGCCGCGTGATCTTCAGGTTGATCGCGGAGGAGGGCACCATCCGGACTTCTCCCACCCGCTCCGCCATCGCGGCATCGTCGGTGGGAACCATCCGCGCGGCGCGGCAGTGCGCAAGGGCGCGCGCAAAGAGTTCCCGCGGGAAAACCTGCGGGGTCTGCGCATACCAGAGCGCATCCCGCGGCGGGGTCTCCACGATCCTTCCCTCCGTGTCGGTTCGCTTGACCGTGTCCACGGCCCGGATTCCCGCCACCGCCCCACATCCCGACGCGGCAAGACCGATGCAGGCGTCTATTACGGCCGGAGACGGAAACGGCCGGGCACCGTCGTGCACCGCGACAACCGTGGCAGCGGATTCCATCCGGTCGAAGGCGTTCGCCACCGACCGGAAACGGCTGTCGCCGCCGTCGACCGTACGGATCCGGGGATCCCGGCCCACAACGCCCCCCGGATCGCCCCAATCCCCCAGCGCCACCACCACTTCGACCACATCGTCCCGGTCGAGAAAAGGCGAAAGGGCCCAGTCGAGGACCGATCGCCCCGCCACTTGGATGAAGGGTTTGCGCAACCCTCCCATGCGCCGCCCCACTCCCGCCGCCGGCACGAGCACCGCGACCCTGGGTGTCTCCGGCCCTTCACCCATCCCCGACGACCCTCCCCGGCTCAAACCGCGGCTTCGGACGGCTCCGGCGCCCGCGAAACCGAGTCGAAGCGGGTGTAGGCCTTGTGGAAGAACAGGTCGAGCGTGCCCGTGGGACCGTTTCTCTGCTTCGCCACGATCAGCTCCGCTCCACCTTCCAGCGACTTGCCGTCCTTGTCGGTGGGTCCGTAGTAGTATTCCGGCCGGTACAGGAACATGACCAGGTCGGCGTCCTGCTCGAGCGCCCCGCTCTCACGCAGGTCGGAGAGCTGGGGCCGCCGGTCGGTGCGCTGCTCCGGCGCCCGGCTCAGCTGGCTGAGGGCGATCACCGGCACATCCAGTTCCCTTGCCAGCGCCTTGAGTCCCCGGGAGATCTCGGAAACTTCCTGCACCCGGCTGTCCGTCCGCGTGGACCCGGACATGAGCTGGATGTAGTCGACGACGATCAGCCCCAGTTCGGCATCCGCCTTGAGGCGCCGGGACTTGGCCTTCATCTCGAGCACGTTCCCGGTCGCGGAGTCGTCGATCCAGATCGGAGCGGCGTTCAGGTGGGCGGCCGCCCGGGCCAGGCGCTGGTACTCGTCCCCGGCCAGTCTGCCCCGGCGCAGCTTCTGGGCATCAACACGGCCTTCCGCGCACAGGAAACGCTGTACCAGCTGCTCCTTCGACATCTCGAGGCTGAAGATGGCGACCGGCACCCCGTGTTCAATCGCGGCGTTCTGGGCCACGTTGAGCGCCCACGAGGTCTTCCCCATCGACGGACGGCCCGCGACGATCGCCAGGTCCCCGGCCTGCAGGCCCGTCGTCATGCGATCCAGGTCCTTGAATCCCGTCGCGATTCCGGAAATGCCGCCCTGCGACTCCTGCAGCTTCTCAATGTGCTCGAAGGTCGGCCAGAGCACCTCCTTGATCCAGACGAACCCTTCCCGGTTGCGCGACTCCGAGACCCGAAAGACGGTCTGCTCGGCCTGGTCGAGCACCTCGTCGACGGGGCGGTTCCCCGGCTCGTGGACATCGCGCACGATCGCATGGGCCGCGTCGATGAGCCTGCGCAGCATCGCCTTGTCGTGAACGATGCGGGCGTGGTACTCGATGTTGGCGGCGGTCGGTACGGCGTCCAGGAGCGAAGCGAGATACTCCAGCCCTCCCGCGTTCTCCAGTTCGGCCCCTTCCTTCAGCGCCTCCGATACGGTGACCACGTCCAGGACGCTGCCCCGTTCGAAGAGCCGCACCATGGCGCGGAAGATGCGCCGGTGCGCCTCCCTGTAGAACATGGTGTCGTCCACGAACTCCACCACGACCGGGACCGCGCCCCCGTCGATCAGCATCCCTCCCAGCACCGACGCCTCCGCCTCCGGCGAGAACGGCGGCTGACGATCGTACTCCGCGCCCTCGACCGGCACCTGGATGGGAATGGGTTCACTCACTGGACTGCCCCTCCGGCGAGAATGCCGACCTTCCGAAGTAACTTCCGTATCAATCTGTCAAAATGCTCTTCTGCAATCATTTACTATCCATGATCTGACATAAAAGTTGAAGGTCCTCCCACACGTGGCGGTCCCAGCCGGGGTTTCGCAGGAGCGCGGCGGGATGGTAGGTCACCACCAGCGGCACGCCCTGGTAGCCGTACACCTCACCCCGGAGCCTGCCCACCGGCTTCTTCGTCCCGGTAAGCCACTGCGCCGCGAAGGAACCTACCGCCAGCAGGACCTCCGGGGCCACCAGCTCGATCTGGCGCTTGAGCAGGGGGGCGCAGGACTCGATCTCGTCGGGCATCGGGTTGCGGTTCCCCGGTGGACGGCACTTCAGGACGTTGCAGATGTACACCGACTCCTTCCGGGACAGCGATGCCGAAGCCAGGATGAGGTCCAGCAGCCTGCCCGCCCGCCCGACGAAGGGAAGACCGCTCGCGTCCTCGTCCGCCCCCGGCGCCTCCCCCACCACCATGAGGCGCCCGGCCGGATTTCCGTCGGAGAAGACCACGTTCCGGCGGCCCTCGGCAAGACGACAGCGCGTACACGCCAGCGCCACTCTGCGCAGTTCCTCGTAGTCCGCCGTGCCGATCCGGGCCGGGGCCGGCCTCGCGTCCGTATCCGCATCCGGCGGCATCCCCGCTTTGGCGCCCACCTTCGCCCCTGCCACGTCCCCCTTCACATCCACCCCCACCTTCTGCCTCACCTCCACCCGCGCCGCAAGGAGCCCCAGCAATTCGCCCGGTGCGAGTCCACCCGGCACGATCCCCGGCTCCCCCATCCGCCGCCGCTGGTCCACGTACGCCGCCAGCCGGGCGCGCCGTCCGCTTCTTTCCGTCGCCGCCCTCGGCGCTCGTGCGGATTCATCCACGGACCGCCAGCCGCTCCTCGACGAGGTCCATGATCTCCCACGCGACGGCGAACTTGCCCATCAGCGGCAGCTCCCGTGCCTCTCTGTCACGCCCCAGAATGGTCACCCGATTCGTGTCGGACTCGAACGCGGCGCCGTCCTGCCCCGCCCGGTTGGCCACGATCAGGTCGAATCCCTTCGCGGCCAGCTTCTCCCGCGCCCGCGGCACCAGGTCGTCGGTCTCCAACGCGAATCCCACCGAGACGCTTGCCGCCTTCATCCGCGCGACCGCCCCGGCCGCGATGTCGGGGTTGGCCGTGAACGCTACCGTCAACGAATCCCCGGTCTCGCTCCGCTTGATCTTGCCGGACTTCGCGGCTTCGGGCCGATAGTCGGCCACGGCGGCCGCGAACACCGCCGCGTCGGCCTCCCCGGCCACGGCGAAGACGGCATCGCGCATCTGGCGGGCGGTCTCGACGCGCACGACCTCCACGCCGTCCGGCACGGGCACGGTCGTGGGCCCGGTGACCAGCGTGACATCGGCGCCGCGGAGCCAGGCCGCGCGGGCCAGCGCCACCCCCATCTTCCCGGAGGAACGGTTGCCCAGGTAGCGCACCACATCGACAGGCTCCCTCGTGGGGCCCCCCGTCACCACCACCCTGGCCCCGGACAGCGCACCCCCCGCCCCCAGCACCCTCCCCACCGCGTTGACGATCCCGCCCGGTTCGGCCATCCGTCCCGGCCCGCTTCCCTCCCCCGCCGCGAGCAGTCCCGTGACCGGCCCCACCCGATGGTACAGCGGCGACGCATCGAGCCGGGCCAGGTTCGCCCGAGTCCGCGGGTGCGCGAACATCCCGTCGTTCATGGCGGGCGCCACCACCACGGGAGCGCCGCTCGCGACCATCGCCGTTGTGAGGAGGTCGCTGGCGCGTCCGGAGGCGGCCCTTGCGATGAAGTCGGCGGTGGCGGGCGCGATGCACACGCAGTCCGCCTCCCTGCCCAGGCTGACGTGCAGAGCGGCCCCCTCGACGGAAAACAGATCGGTAAGCGCCCCACGCCCGGTCACCCCCTCGAAGGAGAGCGGCGCGACGAAGTTCCGGGCCGCGCCGGTCAGTACGACGTCGACCGTTGCGCCGAGGAGGGTGAGGTCACGCGCAAGCTGGACGGACTTGTACGCCGCGATGCCGCCGCATACGCCCAGCACGATGCGGCTGCCGTTCCATGGGGCGCACGGCTCCCGGGCGTCACCCACGGAGCCGCCGGAGGACATGGCGAACTATTCCGATTCGGGCCGGCGGCGCTTCACCAGGCGATAGTCGACCTGTCCCGAGGTGATCGCCTCGAGAGCGCGGGTCGAGAGCTTCTTCTGGTCGGTCAGCTGGGGGTCGTGGGGGAGCACATTGAGCTCCCGTGCGTATTTGGCGGCCACCAGCACGCCCTGGTACTTGCT
Organism: Gemmatimonadota bacterium; assembly: GCA_028874995.1. GTDB lineage: Bacteria > Gemmatimonadota > Gemmatimonadetes > Longimicrobiales > Gaopeijiaceae > Bin94. The sequence continues at coordinate 42,516 of JAPPGM010000052.1, forward strand.
CTGGTTGTGCTCGGCGATGTCGTCGGGTGTGAAGACTCTCATGCTCTCTCCTTGCGCGCGCCTTCCAGGCGCCGGATCTCCGACCGGGCTCCGGCCTCCAGCCCGCGGCACAGGGCGGCGACCTCCGACGCTTCCGGGAGCCTCCCGGAATGCCCGTCAGCGGCAGCCAGAACCCGGCGCACCGTCTCGTCCAGATCCGCGTTCACGACAAAATGTTCGAATGAAGGAGCCGCGCGAAGCTCTTCCAGGGCCGTCCTGAGGCGGCGCGCAATCGCTTCCGGCGACTCCGTGCCCCTGCCCGCCAGGCGATCGATCCACTCCGCCGGACCGGGAGGGAGGATGAAGATAACCAAGGCGCCGGTTCCGCGCTTCATGACCTGCCTCGCACCCTGCACATCGATGTCCAGGACCGGAACCGGCCCGTCTCCCGGCAGGCCTTCCAGGTTCTCGGCCGGCGTGCCGTAGTACTCGCCGTGGACCTCGGCCCATTCGGCCAGATTCCCGCCCGCGATCATCTGCTCGAAGACCGAGCGCGACACGAAGGCGTATTCGCGGCCGGGGCGCTCTCCCGCACGCGGCGGCCGCGTCGTCGCCGACACGGAGAGCGTGAAGAGATCCGGTCGCATCCGCACGAGTCTGTCAGCAATGGTGGTCTTCCCCACCCCCGACGGCCCCACCAGAACCAGCGGCCGGCGCGGCGGCGCCTTCACTCGACGTTCTCCAGCTGCTCCCTGATCCGCTCCAGCTCCTCCTTGATGGTGATCGCCGACGCCGAGATCGCCGCGTCGTTGGCCTTCGATCCCACCGTGTTCGCCTCCCGGTGCATCTCCTGCACGACGAACCCGAGACGCTTGCCCGCCTTCCCGCCAACCCCCGCGCCCCCCAACCCTTCCTCGAAGAGCGCAACGTGCGACCGCAGCCGCACCACCTCCTCCGCGATGTCCCACCGTTCGGCCAGGTACGCGATCTCCCGTGCCAGACGGTCCTCATCCACCTCGACGTCCCCGGAAAGCACCGCCACCCGCTCACGCAGCCGGTCGCGCTCCCGGAGCAGCCGCGCCGGCGCGGCAATCTCGATCTCCTCGACCTGCGCCACAATCCGCCCGAGGCTCGCCCGCAACTCTCGCTCGAGGCGCCGCCCCTCCGCCTCCCGCATCACGACCACCTCGCGAAGGGCGGCCTCCACGCACGCCCGCAACCCCTCCTCGTCGGGCTCGGCGGCCGGCGGAGCCTCCATGCTCAGCACGCCCGGCAACCGCGCCAGCGCCTCGATGTCGAGATGCCCCTCCAGACTCAACTCCAAACCGGCCTCGTACAGCAGATCCACGTACCTGCGCGCGCGCTCCACGTCAAGCACCGGGACGGCCTCTTCACCCCCACCCGGGCTCTCGCAGCGCACCGAAAGCGACACGCTGCCGCGCGACAATACCGCGCGCACCCGCTCCCTCACGCTTCGCTCCAGCCCCTCCCACCCCCGGGGAAGGCGCACGCTGGTGCTCAGGTGCCGATGGTTGACGGTCCGCACCTCGGTCCTCAGGACGCGGCCGTCCGGAAGCTCGTGCTCGGCGGCTCCATAACCCGTCATGCTGCGGATCATGCCGGTCTCCGTCCGCGGGCGGGGACCCGCCGCGCCCGGTCCGCCGTCAGTTCCAGAACGTCCACCGTACCCCGTACACGCCCCGGGTGACGGGCAGCAGCACCCCGGGCACGTCCTGGTTGTTGTCCCTGAACGACACGTTTTCGACCGTGGCGAAGATGTTGAGGGTGAGGAACCGCAACTGAAGGCGGAAGTACCAGTTCTGGTAGAAGGGCACGATGGACGGCACCCGGATTTCCTCCCCTTCGTCGTCCAGCACCGGCGGCGTCTCCTCGTCGGGCAGCGGCACGTACATTTCCGAGCGCCCGTGCACGCCGAGGTCCGCCCACATCTCGAAGTTGCCGGTGGCGCGGAAGACCCGGTGGAAGGAGAAGCTGGCGCGATAGGTGTGTTCGGGGAAGTAGAGCGTCGCGGAATCGGCCTCTTCCCAGAGCTGTACTTCGGCCACGAGGAAGAGTCCGCGCGGGCGGAGCGGCACCCTTCCGGTCACCTCCCACCCCTTTCTCAGCGGCTGCGGGAGCACGACGCCGCCGCGGTCGAAGAGGAGTTGCGTCGGCCACACGGAGTCCGCCTCGACCGAAAGGCGCGCCACCGATACCTCATGCAGGCGCCAGGTCCCGCGCACCCCGAGACGCGTGGCGGCGCGGGTGGTGAAGCGGCTCGAAGGTCCCGGGTCCGCCTCCATCGAATCGGGGTCCTCCATGGTGACGGTTGTGTCCTCGGGCTCCTCCGGCGGCAGCGGATTGAGGTAGGGGACGGAGCGGCTGCCGTTGCCGCGTTCCGCGAACAGGGCCGCGTACGGAATCGGTGTGACCCAGACCCGCACGCCGTACCCCGATCCCACCTGCTCGTCCCACGTCTCCCTCCACGTATGCCCATTCACACCGCCCCACCGTCCGGCAAGGGCCGAGAACTCGGCTGCGAGCTCGCGTTCGGCGATGCCGCTGCCGCTGTTGAAGCGGGCCGTCGCACGCCCCCAGACCGGGCCCCTGCTCCCCGACAGGCTCGTGCCGTACTGTCGGCGCGACTCCGCCGAAAAGGGGAAGACCTGAGTCGTGTCGCCGGTCGAAACCGACGCGCCGGCCACCCAGCCCTGGGCGAGGAGACCCTCGGCGGGTGCCCAACCGCCCTGCAGGCTCCAGTCGGTCCGGTTCACCGACGCGGGCGAATCGTTGATGACCGTCCGCGTCGTGCCCATCCGCCGTATCTCGTAGCGCACCCCCGCCCGGTCGCCCCGGTGGAGGCTGTAGCGAAACCATCCCCCCGTGATGGCACCGGGGTTGTCGCGCCCCCTGGTGTCGAGCCGCTCGATCGCGAGCGCCCCCTTGCCTCCGAACATCCTGGGCATGGAGACGGTTCCCCGCAGCATGTTGGTGTCCTGGTCGCCGGTGCCCGCCTCCACCAGTGACGAGGGCCGCTTGTCGGCGTGCGCCAGGCGAAAGAGCCGCACCTCGACCCCCCCGGGCCGCTGGATCACACGCACCTGTTCCAGCCCCGACAGCGGGATGCGCGTCAGATCCGGGACCGAACCTTCCAGCGGCAGATGCTCGATGCCGTCGTAGTACAGGCGCAGACCTCCCCCCGCGTAGCCGGTCGGGAAGACCGTCGCCGCCGACCCGAAGTCTCCGCTCCGCACGCCAAGCAGGCCCGGGATGTCCACCAGCAGTTCCCACAGCGTCTGCCCCCGTGCAGCGAGCAGCCCGGCGCGGTCCCACTCCCAAATCCCGGTGATCAGGCCGGCCGGAGTGGGGTCGGGGAGGGTGGGGAACATCGGCGGCGGCGGGACGCTGTCCACCTCCACGCTGTCGGCCGCGACGGAGTCCGCGGGCACGCTGTCCGCTACCATCGTCGAGTCCCGGAGGGAATCCGGGGGAACCTGAAGGCTGTCCGGGGGGTCCTGGGCGCTCGCCTGGAGTGGGAGCAGCGCCAGGACGGCCATCCCCGCCAGTAGTCCGTGGATAAGGCCCCGCGAGCACCGAGAGCGGCGAGGCGCCGGGCTGGCAAGGCGCGACGAAGGGGGAATAGCAGCACTATTTGCTCGAGGAGGAACGAAGAGCGGAGCCGTCCAGCCCGGATGCAAGGCGACGCCGGTTCCCAGGCGGCTCACGCGCCGGCCCTCGCCCGCACCCATTCGAGCAGCAGGCGGCACGGGATCCCCGCCGGTCCGTTCCGCAGGTAGGGTTTCCGTGTCTTGCCGTACGCGGTTCCGGCGATATCCAGATGGGCCCAAGGTGCGTCCTCGACGAACTCGGAGAGGAAGGAGGCGGCCGTGATGGTGCCGGCCGGACGCCCGCCGACGTTCTTGAGATCGGCGAAGTCGCTCCTGAGTTGCCTGCGGTACGCGGCGTCGAGCGGGAGCGGCCAGCACGGTTCGCCGGCGCGGTCGCCCGCGGTTCGCAGCTCGTCCAGCAGTCCTTCGTCGTTGCCCAGCAGCGCCGAGCGGTGGTGTCCCAGCGCGACGACGCAGGCACCGGTGAGGGTGGCGCAGTCCACGATCGCGGTCGGCTTCCACTCCGACGCGTAGTGAAGCGCGTCGGCCAGAATCAGGCGTCCCTCGGCGTCGGTGTTGATCACCTCGATCGACTTGCCCGCCCGGCTGGAGATCACGTCACCCGGCTTCGTCGCCGATCCGCTCGGCAGGTTCTCGGAGCTGGGCACGACCCCCGTGACGTTCACCGGCAGGCCGAGGCGGCCGATCGCCAGCATGGCCCCCAGGACCGCGGCGCCCCCGGACATGTCGTACTTCATCTTCTCCATGCCACGCGCGGGCTTGAGCGAGATGCCCCCGGCGTCGAAGGTGAGCCCCTTTCCCACGAGTACCAGGGGCGCGGCCCCGTTCTCGCCGCCCAGGTGGCGCAGCACGATCAGGCGCGGCTCCTCTACCGATCCCCGCGCGACCGAGAGGAGCGCGTCCATCCCCTCGGCCTCCATCTCGGAGGGGCCGAGGACCTCGCATTCGAGTCCGGCTGCGTCCGCGATCCGCAGGGCCTCGGCGGCCAGGTGCGAAGGGGTCGCCACGTTGCCGGGCCGGGCCTGCAGCGTGCGGGCGAGGTTCTCCGCCTCGGCGAATGCGTGCCCGACGCGAACCGGCTCCTCCCATTGGCGGCCGGACGCTCCCGCCAGGGTCGCTGACCCGACCTGCACGGCGTCTCGCCCACCCGCGGATTCGCCGACCGGAGTGGCAGACCCTGCCTGGGCAGGAGGCCGCCCGCGCTCGGATTCCACGACTGGACTCCGGGGCCCATTGGCGACTCGCCTTGCGTCGCCATCCGCATCGCCGGAGGCGCCACCCCTGGACTCGTCGAACCGCCACGAAGCCAGCACCAGCCCTTCGGCCGCGGCCTGGACCCACCGCCCGTCGAGGGCGCCGCCCAGATGCTCGAGACCGAGCGCCAGCGATTCCACCCGGTGGCGTTCCGCGGCCCGCACCGCTCTCCCCCCCACCCCCCGCACATCCTCCGCCGTCAGCGACTCCGAATCCCCCACGCCCAGAAACAGCACCCGTTCCGGCCCACCGGCGCCCGCCACCCCGTACCCCGTCACCCGGTCACCCCTGCGTCCCTTGAAGTCCCCCGAAGCCGCCGCCCGGGACAGCACCCCACCCACCACCCGGTCCAGCGCATCCAGCTCGTCGAGCGACCGGTCCGACGCCACCACCACCGCCATCAGGGGCGTCGCGACCTCTTCCGGCGCCGTCGTGCTGACTTCCAGTCGCATCTTCCTCACGTTCCGAGCACGGGTACCGTCCCCGGACCCTACATGTGCTCCACGATCGTCTCGGCAAACGCGAGGGTGGACACCCTGGTGGCCCCCTCCATCTGCCGCTCCAGGTCGTAGGTGACCCGGCCCGCGGCCACCGCTCCCTCCAGCCCCCGGTCGATCGCGCGCGCGGCCTCGTCCCACCCGAGGTGCTCGAGCATCATCGCCGCCGACAGGATCAGCGACCCGGGGTTCACCCGGTTCAACCCCGCGTACTTGGGCGCGGTCCCGTGGGTCGCCTCGAAGAGGGCCACCGAGTCGCCCACATTCGCGCCCGGCGCCATTCCCAGGCCCCCCACCTGGGCCGCGCACGCGTCCGACAGGTAGTCGCCGTTCAGATTCGGCGTCGCCACCACGGAGTACTCGGCGGGACGGAGCAGCACCTGCTGGAACATCGAGTCGGCGATCCGGTCCTTGATCACCACGCGCCCGTCCGCCTCCTCGCCCTCCCAGAGGCGCGCCTCGGGCACGGTGGAGTCGGGGAACCGCTCGGCCGCCACCTCGTATCCCCAGTCGCGGAACGACCCCTCGGTGAACTTCATGATGTTGCCCTTGTGCATCAGCGTCACCGAGTCGCGCCCCCGGGCCAGCGCGTAGCGGATGGCGGCCGCCACGTGGCGCTTGGTGCCGAAGGGGCTGATCGGCTTGATCCCGATCCCGCTCGCCTCGCGGATCGACGCGCCCATGTCGCCCATCAGGAAGTCACGGACCCGGTCCGCCTCGGGGGTCCCCGACGCCCATTCGATCCCCGCGTACACGTCCTCCGTGTTCTCGCGGAAGACCACCATGTCCACCTTGTGCGGCTCCTTCACCGGCGACGGCACCCCGGGGATCCAACTCACCGGACGGATGCAGGAATACAGGTCCAGAACCTGCCGCAGCGTCACGTTGAGCGAACGGATGCCGCCCCCGACCGGCGTCGTCAGCGGCCCCTTGATGGCGACCTTGAACTCGGTCAGGGCGGCGAGCGTTTCCCCGGGCAGCCACTCGCCCGCAACCTCGTTCGCCTTCTCCCCCGCGTAGACCTCCATCCATGCGATCCCGCGCGCGCCGTCGAAGGACTTCGCCACGGCCGCGTCGACCACGTGCCGCGTGGCCGCCCAGATGTCGGGACCGATCCCGTCTCCCTCGATGAAGGGGACGATCGGCCGGTCGGGAACGACGGGCCGGCCGGTATCGCCGGTGATCTTCTCGCCGTCGCCGGGGACGGAGGCGTACTGGTAGGGGGACACGCGCGGGGCTCCGGATTGTGGGAGAACGAACGGGTGACCCGCTAATCTGACGCTTGCGGGGACGCATTAGAAGGGGTTCCCGGCCTCCCGCCTCCCGCGGAGTCCCCACAATCGGCTTCCCGGCCGCCTGCCTCCCGCGGATTCCCCGAAACGGGCTTCCCGGCCACGGCTCGCGAGCGAAGTCCCGGGCGTCACCGCCGAGAGCCGCCGCCGACAGATTCCCGGACAGATACTACCAGGAATCTGTCACAATCCCCTCTTGTCCTCGCCCACGGCCCGATCTGAAGCACCCCGGTGACAGAATCGTGGACAGATACTACCTTGAATCTGTCACGGAATCTGTCACGGACCCCCCAGCAAGGCCTGCGACACGTGGAATCACAGCCGACCCGGCCCCGATACCGGCGCCACTGGGGGATCTCTCCCCGGACGCGCTTTCAGCTCGGCCAGTGCGACGCCCTGGAGTCGGCGATCCGCGGCACGCCCGTCCACCCCGACCACCACCGCCGTTTTCTCGACGCGGGTCTGGCGAAGGCCGCAGTGGCCACCACCGCCATCGAGGGCGGCCCCCTGGACGAGACCGAGGTGGGGGCGCTCATGGCGGGCCGCCGCCTTCCTCCCAGCCGCGACCCCCAGGCCACCGAGGTCATGAACGTGGTGGCCGCGACGCGCGCCCTCCTGGGCGAGGTCGCCGCCGGCACCGCCGCCCCCGTCACCCCCGACCTCCTGCTGCGCATCCACGGCCTGATCGGCGCGGACCTGGGCGACCGCCTGGACGCGGAACCCGGCCAATACCGCACCGGCGGCCAGGGCGGACGCTACACCGCCCCGCGCGCCGCCGATGTCCCCGAACTGATCGACGGCGTCTTCGAGTGGCTCGGCCGGGAGTTCCCCCGCTCCGGTCCCGGCGGGGATTTCAGCCAGGCGGCCGTCCGCGCCCTGGTCACGCACGTGTACGTCCTCTGGATCCGCCCCTTCGGCGACGGCAACGGGCGTGCCGCGCGGCTTCTCGAAGCGTACATCCTCGCCGCGGCGGGCGCCCCCGCGATCGCCTCACACCTGCTCACCGACTTCTACAACGAGACCCGGCGCGAGTACTTCCGCCAGCTCGAACAGTCGTCGCGCGACCGCTCGCTGACCTCGTTCATCGCGTACGCGGTGGAGGGGTTGCGCGACGGTCTTGAGCGAGTCCACGGCGCGGTGGGCGAGGCCAACTTCGCCGTCGCGTGGCGCAACTTCATACGGACCCGCCTGGGCGACCTCGATCTCCGCAAGAGGTCGGTCCTGGAGCGGCGCACCGAACTCATGCTGGCGATGCCGCTGGAGGGGGCGCTGGACGTCGGCGAGGTGGCGGTGCTGGACGCCGCGATCGCACAGCGGTACGGGGGCCTGTCGCGGCGGACGCTGCGGCGCGACCTGCGCTTTCTCGTCGGGACGGGACTGCTGACCGGGTCGGAGGAGGCGTTTTCGGCGAACACGGGGCTGCTGAGGCCGGATTGCGTGGGGGCGGGTTGATGCTTTAGAGTGTGGGACAACCAGGGAACTCGAGCAGGACGGAGGAAGACCATGAAGTTCGGACGTCACGACATCAGGAATCTCGCGATCATCGGCGCGTGCGCAGCCGCGGGGCTCGTGGCCACGGGGATCGTCATCGACGCGGTGGAGGGGCCGCATGTCCAGTACGAACGCATCGTGGTTGAACGCGAGCAGATCCGGTCGGTCGAGTTCAATGTCCGGACGGTCCCCATCCAACCGCGCAAGACGCGCACTGCGCGGATCCGGGTGCGGGGCAGCAGCGACGCATCGCCGGTCGTCTACATCGACGGGGTTCGGGTCAATACCGGCCCCCGCTGCGATTTCTGCCCCACGCATCACACGCATCACGGGGCAGAACCGACCGGCCACCTCGATGACCTGACTCCCGAAGACATCGCCAAGATCGATGTCGTCAAGGGCGACAGGGCGCTGGAGTTCGGTACGGAGGGCAAGGAACGCGGGGTAATCCTGATCACGACCAAGGAGGGGAGGAAGAAGGGCTCGGGGGAGAAGAAAGACTCAGGGGAAAAGGCCGAAAAAGGGCCCTGAGTCACCCCTCCCCGGCAACCGGCCGCGGGAAGAACTGATCCACCAGGATCGGGTTCCCGTCCGGATCCACGAGCACGATACTCGCGGGACCCGTGCCGTTCGGATCCGTGTCGGTGGACATCTCGAGGCCGTCGGCGACCAGCGACGCGCGGATGTCCCGAACGTCAGTGAAGTCCTCGACCCGTGAAGTGTCCTGCGCCAGGCCGGGATTGAAGGTCAGGATGTTCTTGTCGAAAAGCCCCTGGAAGAGGCCGATGATCGTGGTTCCATTGATCATCATGAGGTACTTTCGGCCGTCGCCGCCGGTCACGGCGAAGCCGAGCTTTTCGTAGAACGCCCGGGAAGCGTCGAGATCCTTGACGGCGAGGATGATGGAAAAGGCGCCGAGTTGCATGGTGAGCAGCTCCTCCCACACGCCTCCCCGGCAGGAGGGTGGTGCGGTTCGGGGTGGAGGGGTTCATGGCCGGAGGTCGAAAACTATCAGCGACCCGCAATCTGCTCCATGAAGCTGACGGTCATCACGCCCGCCTGAATCGCCCAGGGCGATGGATCGGCAGGGACGGGTGTTCCGTGACTCGGGATCGGGACTCCGGCGGTTGCGACCGCAGCCGGAAGAACCATAATCATGCGGAGCGTGATCGACCCCCGGAACCCGCCGGGTAACCTACAGCCGGACTCCAGGACTTCCACCCCCTACGAATGTCCCCCTCACTCCCCCATCGCGTCCTCGCCGTCGACTTCGGCACCCGCCGCATCGGCCTCGCGCTGAGCGATGCGTCGGGGACCCTCGCCACTCCGCTGACCACCCTCACACGCCGCGCCGGCAAACGCCCTCCCATCGCGCGCATCCTGGAGATCGCGGCCGATCACAACGCGGAGTGCGTCGTCGTGGGGCTTCCACTCGATGCCCGCGGGGGCGAAACTTCATGGACCGCCGAGGTCAGGGATTTCGGTGGCCGACTGGGTGCCCGGAGCGGCCTACCCGTTCACTTCGTCGACGAGAGCTACTCGTCGGCGGAGGCCGAGGCGAGGATTCGCTCCATCGGGTTGACCAGGAAGAAGAAGGAAGACAAGGCGAGGATCGATGCCGGAGCAGCCGCAATCATCCTCCAGGACTGGCTCGACGCCCGTTCCCTGGACGCGCCGGAGACTATGGGCGACGGCGAATCATAGACAAACCGTCGCTACCGGACTCGGCGTGCTCACCGCCGCGCTGGTCGTCGTCGCCGTGCATGGACGGGCCCCCACGCCGCCGGCCGGCGAGGTCGTGGTGGAGATTCCGCTGGGCACGTCCTTTCAGGCCGTCGTGGATACCCTCGTGGACCGCGAGGTCATAACCCGGTCCTTCCTCTTCAGGATCTACGGACGAGTCCGGGGGCTGGACCGGTCCGTGAAGGCAGGGACGTACCGCCTGCCCCGCGGGGCCCGTTTCGGCGAGGTCCACACGGTGCTGGCCGAGGGCCGCGTGGTGACCTTCCCGGCCCTGTTTCCGGAGGGCCTGACGATCAGGAGGATGGTCAAGCGGATCGCGGACGCGGCGGGAACCGATTCCGCCTCGGTGGCCCGTTTCCTGGCCGGCGAGGACCTCCATCTCCGCTGGGGGGTCCCGGGTCCGGGGCTCGAGGGCTATCTCTTCCCCGACACCTACCGCTTCGCGCACGGTGTGGGCACGGAGCGGGTCGTTTCGGCCATGGTCGCGCGGTATCACAACTACTGGACACCCGAGCGCCGCGAGCGCCTGGCCGAATCGGGGATGTCCGAACGCGAAGCGGTCACGCTGGCGTCGATCATCCAGGCCGAGGCCGGGAATGTCGCCGAAATGCGGACGATTTCAAGCGTCTTCCACAACCGGCTGCGCATCGGCATGTTGCTACAGGCCGACCCGACGGTGCAGTATGCGCTCACCGACTCGTTCGGCGACCGCCGATCCCGCCTCCTCCATGCCGCCATGGATTCGGTGGCCGACCACCCCTACAGCACCTACCATCGCCCCGGTCTGCCCCCCGGCCCGATCTGTGCACCCGGGGCCCACGCCCTCGACGCAGCCCTCAACCCGGCCGACACCGCCTACCTGTATTTCGTCGCGGGAGGGGGAGGCGGGCACATCTTCTCGCACTCGCTTGACGAGCACAACGCCGCGATTCGCAGAATCCGCGGCGCGTCCGGCGGTGGGTAGAACGGGGTCTCGGGCATTCGGCGTCCCATGACCCCGGCCGACCCTTCCCGAGGCGGATTGGCCGCGCGTCTCCGCCTGATCGTGATCACCGACCGGGACCTTGCGCGTCCCCGCGAGGCCACCGAGGTTGTCGGCGAGGCTTTGCGCGCCGGAGCCCCGGCCGTCCAGTTGCGTGAGAAGACCCTTCCGCCTCGCGACACGCTTCCCATTGCCCGCCGTTTGCGCGCCGACACCAAGACCGCCGACGCTCTCCTCTTCGTGAATGACAGGATCGACCTTGCGTTGGCGGTCGGCGCGGACGGCGTCCACCTCGGTCCCGACGACCTGCCGGTGGCAGCCGCCCGCCGGATCGCCCCGCCCGGATTCCTGATCGGCTACTCGGCCGACGAACCCGCAGCGGCCAGGGCAGCGGTCGCCGAGGGGGCCGACTACATCGGTTGCGGCGCGGTCTTCCCGACGAGCACCAAGAGTGACGCGGGTCGGGCGGTGGGGCTGGGGGGACTGGCCAGGATGGTTGCGGCGGTGGACGTGCCGGTTGTGGCGATCGGCGGGATTACCGAGGCGTGCGCGCCAGGGGTATTCCGTGCCGGGGCAACCGGCTGCGCGGTCGTCGGTGCGGTGATGGCGGCCAATGATCCCGCCCTGACCGTACGTACCTTCATGCACGCCGCGGCTGGCGCTTCGTAAACGGATCCGCCGGACGATGTCGCGCGCGCACGACGGGCATCGCCGGTAGCCGGCGCCCGGCGGGCTCAAATGGGACCGGGCCGGACGTCACCCAAACGCCAAGACGCAAAACGCCCCGCCCGGCATTGAAAAACCGGACGGGGCGTCATCAGAATGGCTGGCAGCGACGTACTCTCCCACCGGGTCGCCCCAGCAGTACCATTCGCGCGGCAGGACTTAACTTCCGAGTTCGGGATGGGATCGGGTGTGACCCCTGC